>JBBSYF010000001.1:0-168031 GCA_038045405.1 Nanobdellota archaeon
TTTTAGTCATGATGTGATATTATGGCATGTTCTTTTTAAGTTTTGCTATCTTTTTGACTCTGTCCATAAAGCCTTTTTTGTCCATAAAGTGTCCATAAATTATATCTTGTTTTTCTCCCTGAAAATTTTTATTAATTCCTTGATTTTATAAGACTTAATAACCTCGCCCAAATTTAAGAGGGTGGCTATCCCCACTCTGCCTTCTTTCATTTCTATTTCTTCTTCATCTTTTAGGAATCCTGACATTATCCCTACTAAAACCAAACGACTTCCAAGACTGATTGAACCGTCTATATTAGTCCAGCCATGAGGGTCGTAAATGAAGACAGGGCTTCCACTTGAACCATGGAATATCATAGAGTCTACCAAAAAAATAGGTTCTTTATTATAATCAAGACCAATAGGAGTAGCCGTTATGCCTTTCCTATTTATAGGAGTTAAATTAAATTTATCATATACTTTTTCAGGGTATCCTGTAAATATTATTTCTTCAATTGTATTAAATTTGGATAAATCTTCTTCAGTTGCGATAATAGGGGTATTTGGAATGGGAATAAAGAAGGGTAAGTCTCCAGTTTTTGTCTTTAACTCATGAAAAAGAGGAGCTGTAAGTAAAATTGCTAAATCTATATCTTTAGACGGATGTTCAAAGAACCAAGATTCTGGATTTTTTATTTTATATTCTACTGTTTCTCCAAAGAGGGGTTTATTTTCTTTTGATTTAATAAAAAAGAGGGATACCTCTTCCGCCCCTTCAATAACATGTTTATTAGTCACTAAAAAAGGAATTGAATGAGTAATTTCGTTCTCTTTTTTTTCTTCAGATACCATAAATCCGGTTCCATGCACAGTTTCTTTTTTATTTCTTGCTTCTATTCTTACAACGGAAAAAAATATTTTCCCGGAATAAGTATTCAAATTAATCTCATTTGTCATTTTTTATGTCCCAAAGACCAAATAACTATTATTAATAAAACCAATAAAACTAAAGGAGAAAGGGAATTTAAAAACTCTGTTAGACCTTTTCCAAAAGACTCAAAGAAGTTTATAATTTTATCAAAGCCGGTAATAATTGCAATTCCAATACCAATAGCAGACATTGTTTTTTCCTCCATTCTCCTCTCTTTTTCCTTTTCTCTTATAAATCGCTTTTGCTTTAAAATCTTCTTGTTTTTCATAGCTTCAACTACCTCCTTTCAGAATTTGTTAAATTTTAATAGAACCTTACTTTTTCTGTTTCTTTTTTACTCTTAAAAAGGATATAATAAATACTAATGCTAAGACCGAAATGATTGATAAAACCAAAAGTAAATTAATTGATGCTGTTGAATTTCTTCCTTCTCCCGACAAGGTAATTGTATTAACTGTTTTCTCTGCAGATTCTGAAATTTCATCTTTTACTTGAGTATAAACCTCTGTTCCTTTCCCTGAACTACTTGATGAAGAATGGCGACCTGAACTTGTAGAAGAACTGTTAACTGTTTCAGATGGGGTATTAGTTTGATTAGTTGTGTTCTGTTGATTTTCTTCTGGTTTCAGGGTAATATTGACATAGACCTTATCAAGGGTCTTAGAGACGTTATTTTCATCAACACACTCAAAGCCAAGATAGCTATAATTTCCAATATCTATCGTCGTAGTATGCTCTAAAACAAATATGCTTGTAATTGGGTGGTAGCTTGTTCCAAACCATAAATCTAATCCAACACCCATATCACCATTACTGTTTTCTGAACCTGAATTATAAGGAGCCCAAAAATTATAACTGCACTTTGCTGAGACATCTGTTGTTAGTCCGACTGGAACATTCTGCGAATAGGATGCCCCTCCGACTGGTGAAATTATGCTTATGTTCAAAGCACTAACAGATACTACTGAGAAAAGGATAAGGAACATGCCTAAAAACGTTATCTTATTTGTCATTTCTGATACTTATTTGATACTCGCATTTTATTTAAAAACATTCCGATTGATACTCTTATGAGGATAAAAATCCAAAAATTAAGGGCAGGAACAGAATATCAATCATATCGAATAGCACTTCCAAAAGCGATAATTGAATCTAAAAATTTGGAAGATGCCGAGTTTGAACTTGAAGATAAAGGAGACAAATTAATCCTGAAAATTGTTAGAAAGAAGATTAAAAGTAATTAGGTTTTTATACACATTTTCCAAAAAATTTTATTCTTTAAGACAACTCTTTTAACTACCCCTTTTTTTTCAAGGTCTTCTAACTTCTTTTTAGTAGTCGTCCAATGAATATTTAATGATTTAGCGAGAGTTCTAGTTGAAACATCTGTTCCAAGAGAATCTAAAAAAATAATTATCTCTCTTTCATATTTATCGAGATATTTATACTCCCCTTCGCTCATCATTCACCTCTAATTTAATTTGAATTTTATCTGACTTTTTGGCTGGAATTTTAACAATAAATTTAATTTTATTCCCTTCTTTTATATGCAATAGTCTCTCAAGGTCTTTTGGGATTATCACAAAAAGTTGCTTTGAGTTCTGAACGATAACTTCTTTGACAATTTCAATATCTTTTCTACTTTCCTGAGATTCTTCCAATAACCTTTTTACTTCTTTTTTTACATTTTCTTTCATTGTGTTTTCCTCAAATTTTTCAATTATCTTTTCAGCCGTCCCTTTTTTAGAATCATCTTTTCCCATTCTGAGAATAATATGTCTAATTATATAAATGTTACGTCTACCTTATGATTGACTTTACAAAATTGACACTGGCTAAACATTTATAAAGGAGATTGTATAGTAAATATTATGATTGATTATACATAATCGTGTTATGGGAGCGATTATTGGGTGGTTTATGGGACTACCCTTCTCAATCATAGGAAATGATAAAATGAAACAAATACTGAAAGACCCTCTTGAAAGGGAAAGAGCAAGATTTTTATCAGTTTGCTCTGATTTTGTAGACGAGTTTGTTCGTCAGTCTCCACAAGGAGGAGGTAGACCAAAATTCCCTCCTAATGACCTTTTGAAGGCATTGTTAATACAATCCTTACATGGTGTGTCTTTCCATAGGATACAATCTGATTTACATCTTGCCAAAATGCTTGGGTTCATTAATTCTGTCCCAAAGAAAAGCACATTAAGTAAATATATGAATGACCCGTCATTAACTGATAAACTTGAAAGATTAATCCAAACTTGTGCTTTCAGTTTTATGAATTCTGAAGATACTTTAATTGTAGACTCAACATGGTTTGCTACGAAAATGTATACTGGCGGAAGCAAGATAGTCCATGATAAGGCAAATGCCCCCTTGGATAAGGTAAGAAAAGTTCATATCGGTTTCTTACCAAATAGCAAAATAATTGCTTATGCAAAAGCAACAATTGGAACAACACATGATTGTCCCCTTTTCAAAGATATCGTTTCTACGGTAGTGAACAACGGTTTCAATATAGACAAATTACTTGCTGACGCTGGTTACTTGAGCAAAGCTAACTATGCTTTATGTGAATCTCTTGGTATTAAAGGAGTTTTTATTAATTTCAAATCAAACATAACTGGAAAACATCCTAAAAGCAAAGCTTGGCGTAATTCCTTTAATCTTTACAAAAACGAACCTGAAGTCTGGCATGAAAATTATCGTTACAGAGTTTTAATCGAAGCATTGTATTCAGCAATTAAAAAGAAATTTCTTCCTTGGTTACGAACTAAAACCGACACAGCCAGAGATAACGAAAGTTTATTGAAAATGTTGGCTTATAACTTAACTATTCTAGGTAGATATTATTAATTCAATATACCAAATGATTTAAGGAAAGCCAAGATTGCTAAAACTCCAATAACAGCTTCAATAATCTTTCTCCAAAGAGACCAGTCATTTCTTCTGATATCTTCTAATCTTTGTAATTCCTTATAACCCTCTTTTGTTACTAAATAACTTAAGTCATATAATTCTTCTTTTTTCTTTTCATAATCTTTTTCATCAATCAAATAGCCCTTGTCAATAAGTCTTTGTCTTTTTTCTGTTGATATGGGTGGTAAGGGTAATCTAAGGATTTCTTCCCTCGTATATTTGAAATATTGGTTTATTCCGTCTCTTACCTCTTTATCACTCTCTATCATATAACTTATTAATGGTTTTCTTATTTTTAACACTTTTTAATTTACCTCCTACGATTTAATTAATAATAAATTTTATATAGCACGAAATATTGTACAGGATATGGCAAATTATCCGTTAATTATGACTTATCTCCTCTCTTATCTTTTTCCTCTACTAATCGCATTGATTTGGGGGTTGGGATTCAAATTTAAATATAGTCCAAAATTAGCATGGGGAAATGCTTCATTCATGATATTTGCTTTTGTTGCTTTAACTTATCGCAATAGGGCTCTTGTTGATGAAATAGCCGTTCCGTTAATCTTCTTATCTATTTCAATAATCTACTTTTTTGCACTGGTGTCTTTTTATGTTAAGGGATTAAAACAGGGAGTAAAATTTTGGAACTCTTTTTCGTGGAAAGTAATTACTTTTTTTGCACACCCCTTAATAGTGTACCCGACAGTTATAATAGTAAGTTTAATCGTTGATTTTAGATGGATTTTTTTTAGTTAGATTTATGGACGCTTATCTAAAAGTCATAGACAAAAATTTAGTTTACGGACAGTGTCTATCTTTTTATATACAAGAAGACTTATACAAGTATTAGATTAAAATAATAGACCGACTTTTTTCTTTGTGCAAAACACTATGTTGCACAGCGACGATAAATCAATTGTGCAAAGCCATTGAAACCAGAAGGTTTATAAACCGAAACCTTTTTAAATACTTCGTGAACTCTAAATCTTAAAAATGGTCTTTATAAAAAAATGTCCCGAGTGCGGAAGTATTCATCTTACTTATGATTCTCATCTTGGTGAAATAATATGCAATGATTGTGGTTTAGTCGTCGAGGAAAAGATGGTTGATACGGGAATTGACTTACAAAGTAAGTTCGATAAGGGTGAAAAAAAGGGACGTGGTGGAGCACCAACGAGCATTCAAAAATTCGACAAAGGACTAACAACCAACGTTGGAGAGATTTCTGATATATACAAGCTTGAGCCGAAACAAACTAGAAAATTCTTAAGATTAAAAAAGTGGCAAGAGCGTGTCTCAACGAGCATTGAACGTAATTTGCGTCTTGCAATGGCCGAACTTAGAGTTATAGCTTCTTATCTTAATCTTCCAAACGTCATTAGAGACGACGCAGCAAGAATTTACAACTATGTTCTTCAGCGTGGCCTCGTTCGAGGCAGAAGCATGGAATCTGTTATCGCTGCATGTCTTTACGCTGCATGTAGAAGTTACAACATTCCAAGAACTTTGGATGAAATGGCAACAGCTTCCGACGTTGAAAGAAAAGAAATTGGAAGAACATATCGTTTCATCATAAGAAAACTTGGAATAAAAGTAAACCAAAGTTCTCCAAAGGATTACATTTCAAGATTCTCCTCAGTTCTCAAACTTTCTCCAAAAACGCAGAATGATGCTCTTAAGGTTCTGAAGAGAGCAGAAGAAGTTGAATTAACCTCTGGCCGTGGTCCAGCAGGAATTGCTGCTGCAGCATTATACGTCGCTGCTTTGATGAATGACGAAAAGAAAACTCAAAGAGAAGTTGCAGATATTGCAGGAATAACAGAAGTTACAATAAGAAACCGTTACAAAGAACTTATTGAAAAACTTAATCTAGAAGAAAAAATCAAACAGAAAGAAGTTGAATCTAAGAAGAAAGTTTGATAATCAAGATTTTTAGTTCTCTAATATTTTTACTTAGAATATTACAATAATGCATAAAACTATTTATGGGATTGCTGAGGCATTATTTATCTCCCAATTTGTTCCTTAAATTACCAAGTCTTGCTCTGTAAATTTTAAGAGAAGCGTCATCTTTAATCTTAAGAATTTCTAATTTTACTTCAAGTGCCCTTAAAAGACCTTTGTCTATCTCTTTTGTATGGTATCTCGCTCTTTCAATTTCGTTTTCTTTGATATCTTTCTCTATTTTTAGGAAGTGCTCTTCAATTTCCTTCTTTAGGCTTTCTACACCCTTTTTTGTTCTTTTAGTTCTTTTAGCCATTTTTCAGATAAGTCAATAAGGTTTTTTACTTCTTGTGGAAAAGTATCGTTAACCTCTTTTTCTTCTCTCTTTACTCTTATATAAGTGGCATAATTTTTTTCCCCACATATTTTAAAAAAATCTGACTTGAAATAAGTTTTCTTCAAGGCTAAACATTTTATTAAGTATAGTTCTCTCAATCTTAAAACAAGAGAATAAACAACCCCATCAAGAACTTTTTCATCATAATCTGTACAAAAATTTACAAAGTCTTTATTCATTTTAAGCACACCTCTTATCTCTCCTAATGTCTTTTTAGGGTTAAAGGACTTTTTATTCTGAATATATTTTTCAATAAGTTCTTTGTTTACTATAACATCTATTTCATTTAACATGCTTGCATAATACAAATTAGTTAGAAAATTTTTTGAGAGGCTTTCTTCTGAACATAAAAATATTTCATAGTTTTTGTAAGTGATAAATTTATTTATTTCACTTGTTATAACCAAGATATCAATATCACTCCCCCTGTCATAATCTCCTCTAGAATAGCTACCAAAAATATATATACCTTTTACCTCTTCATTTAAATTTTTGGTAAATAAAAAATCTAAAACATCTTTGGCAATTTCTGCTTTATCTGGCAAAAAAAGAGTTACAACTACTTGCTTATTTAACCATTTTCTCGGCAATAAAACGCCTGCTGAAGTTCCTACTTCTCTAGCTTGTTTTACTATAGTTTCCATATTATAATATATTATAATACCACTTATAAACTTTATCTTTATCATAAGTTGTAATAAAATATTCAAATAACAAACTTTATTAAACAAAATAATTCTCTCATTTTAACGCGGGAGTGCCGGAGCGGTCAAACGGGCTGCGCTTAGGACGCAGTAGCTTAGTGCTTGCATAGGTTCGAATCCTATCTCCCGCATTTTGTAAAAAGCTTTAGAATTAACCTTAAATTAAGCACATTCTGGGAATAATGCTTTTATTTCATCGTTAAAACCAAGAACATGTGATACATACTCGTTATTTCCTGTGCAACCCCATCCATTATAGTTTCTTAATGCATACGTCCATCCAGAGTACTGTTTATTTGTACAGGTGAATGTTTTTGAATTGGAGTTGTATCCATTTATTAGAACATTGAGGCCGACGTTTATGTTAGTCTCAAAATCTGAAAGTTGTTTCTTACATTCTTCTAGGTTAGATGAAAGTCCATAAGTACCACAATGACCGATAAGTTGCCCAGCATTATTTTTGAACGCAATATTTATTTCCATGGTTCCTACACTCCCAAAGTTGTCACCATGAACGGTTTTGGTATAATCTCCTTCACAATACAAAGGATTTCCATTCTCTTGTGTCGGACTACATTGATGTATATCACTTTCCCTATATGCAACCTGTAAGGCCAAGCATTCAAAGTTTTTTGCTCCTGTTTGTTGTTTTACAACAGCATCGCTAAATTTAGCATCGCTTGTTTTCTTTGCTTCTGCTAGCTTAAGGATTTCTCTACCTAAAATTATTGAAGATAAATTCCTCTGACAAGCAGGTAAATCTAAGCATTTCATTTTTCCATTTGTTTCTGTCGTTACTTCTTTTTGACAATCTTCAAATGTCGTGCATGTAAAGACAGTGGCGCCTGTCGTTGCAACTGCGGAGGTTGTAGCTGTTCCTGATGTTCCAGAGGTTCCTGAAGTCGATGATGTCCCGGATGCAGAATCAAGTCCAAAAAGTCTTTCGGCACCCTGAATAGAATTTTTATCTCTCAAAATTGTTGCAATATTTTTGTTAAAAGAAGTTAAAGCAATCTGAGAATTTCCTATTGTGGTAATAGCATTTACATCTGTCCACACATTTAGGTCACTTGAAATTTGCCAATTTTTTTTAGGAATGCTATACTTAAAGAATATTTTATCATCTTTTGTTAAAGTGAATATTTCTTCAGAGGAATATTCAACACTGTCTGTGACTAAAGACGGATTAGAAGAAAAATCCCCCCCGTCTCTTATATAAACTCTATTCATCAATTTAGAAAGACCTGCCGTGTAAGATTGACCATCTAGACTTTTAACGAATTCTTTATTTTTATCTGTTAATTGTGCAAACATCTGTTGATCAGTAAGCGTGCTTGAAGCAATAAATGCACGTACTGTAGTTCTAAGACCGCCATCAGCATCTGAAGAAGAAACTGCTGTAGAAATCCATCTTTCTTTAGTCAATAGAGTGGATTTAGGATTTACAGACCAATGCCAGTTACTTCCTGAAAAAGTGTAGTACAAATTAAATGCAATTGTGTCGTCTTTAAACTCAAAGATAGGATAGGTTATTTTTCCTATATTTTGCATTTCTTGTGCCTGAGGTGTTTGCGCTGGCACAACAAGAACGTCCCAATGATCCACTTCAAGGGCGTAAACCGCACCACTCACTTTGTTTCTGTATTGTTGCGCATTATCTCCACTTCTTTTTCCAACATCTTCAAAATTAGTTTTTATGTAAGCATCAAGTTGTGTGTTTAAACGTAAGTCAACTTTGTATCCGTTAGAATGACTGTACTGTCCTTCTGCATGATTCCCTTCCGTACCGCTTGTGATTGTTATTTCACAACCAGCGCATGATTGTTTAAGGTTCTCAATTTCTATTAACGTTTGTTCTCGAACTCCTTGAAGGACAACTGTTCCATCTTTAACGCTGATTCCAGCACCAATCAAGGTTTTACGTGCAGTAGCTTCATTCACTGGAAGATTGGATGGAGCTTCTGGAGTAGCAGGTTTTGCAGTTGTAGAAGTATCTGTATCTTTTGTTGGTCGTGTCGCTCGATATGCCTTCACGGCAATTGCTTTGTAAGCATTTGCCCTTAGAAGTGTTAGATAACCTTTTTTATCATTCTCTGAAACTCTGTTGTAAGCAGCAGCAATCAACCCTACTTTTTTAGAAAGATCTTTTTCTTTGTCGACAGAATCAACAAGATTAGTAAACTCGTCTGGAGTAAGTTCAGTACTTGAAAGAGCTTGATTAACATTCTTCACCGCATCATTTACTCCCTTCTCAGTTGAAACAGATCTTATCGTATCTTTAACGCTTTGTCCATCAAGCCAACATTTCATCTTTTCGTTTCCACAAATTCCAACTTCCGTCCATCTTTGATTTGCAGTTCCAACACCGGAGTCCGTTCCCGTTCCAGGATTAGTTGTTGCACAAACTCTCGTTATTCCTTGATTGTAAATTGCAGGATTAGCAAGTCCTTCTGCAGCAGATTGAATATTAGGAGTTAACAAATTCAATGCACTTGGAGTTCCTGAAATGCACGCTGCTTCAGTCTTTATGTTTGTTTGACTTGCTTGTGATGCAACTGCCTGTTCTGTAAGATAATTAATTCCAAACTCCGTTGTAACTTGTTTGAATCCACATTCTTCTTGATTGTTTACAACTATACAAAGTTCTTTGTATCCTGCAGGAGCGGGGAAGTCGGGAGTATCAGTTTTGAATTCTCCTCGTTTGATAAATCCATTTGCAACAATTCTTCTTTGGCCTGTATCTTCAAAGAAAGATCCTTCAGCTCCCTTAAGATAAACTTGATAGTAAGCTGGGAAATCTTTTCCTGCATATATGTGATAGAAAACTTTATACTGTGACATTGGGGGGTTCGTTGCAGTTGTTAATGGAATTTCATCAAATCTCCCATAGAATTGTGGAGGCACATCCGGAGTTGTTAAAGCATCTAATAAATTTCCTCCTTTTGGAGAAGCTATTGAAATCCAATTGTGACAAACTTCAGTCCCCACACCTTCCACTGTCCTTAACTTAAATGCATTGAATGAGTTTGATGCATAATACTGTGTGAAGAAATCAATAGAGTCTCCAGCTTTTTGCATTGCGTCCTGAACACCAAGATATTCTCCTCCTCCCCGAGTATTTTGTCCAAGAACAGAACCAATTATTTTAGGAGCAGCTATTTTTACAAGAGGAAGACTCTGTCTCCAGAAAAAGTCACACATATAAACAGAATTTATTTCATCACAAATTCCAACTTGCTGTCCAGTTTCTAAACTAGTTTGTAGGCATTGTTGGTAAGAGTTTGCAACACTCAAGTATCCAGAAAGTCCAGCATTAACTGCTGACAAACAAATAGGCACTTTAACATCGGGATAATTTGGGAGGCAAAGCATCAAGCCACCAATAACTCCCGATTGTATAACGTCTGCAACAGGGTAATCTCCCCCAAGGTCACATCTACTCGACGGACAGATCACAGGGTCACAAACATTGAATAACAAGTTACAATCTGAGGGAGACATAAAATCTTGGCACTGAATACTTGGAATGTTTACTGCGGGAGAACCTACCTGAATTTTATTTCTTGCTATGGTTACTTTAGTTATTCCAGGAGTACGCGCTCTTGCTTGTGATGCTTCTACAATTGCACTTTCTGCTCTACTGAAAAGATCAGAAGACTCTCCAACACTAAGTCCGAATGCTTGTGTTTGTCCAGTTGCTCTTGGAACGAAATATTGACAGTCATCGTCCGAGGTACTCTGCTTTCTGTCTTCACCTATATTGCAAATGTAGAAGCTTGAAACTCTCACTGAATCATCATAAGGTTTTATTGCTCCCCCAACAGGAAGTATAGATTTAATTGCAGCATACCATCCATTCTTCAGATCAAATGGAACAGCTACAGGAAGTCCTTTGTAAGGTCCACTTTCAAAGTATGTAACTCTAGCGCTTCCGTCTGGATATGAATTCTGATATTTGTTGAGTACAAAAGAAGAGAACATTTCTTTTATCTTTTTAGATAATGGATTGTCTGCTGCTAAAAGATTTCCTGAAGAGCTATCATAAACGTTCTTTATTGTGTAAACATTCTGTCCTGCCAATTCCAATTCTAAAAGATAGTCAACATTGTTTAGATTAATTAACTTAACAGGTGTGCCTGCAGAAATTCCTAATGTATTTCCCTCTTTTGCAGTTGAGCCATAGTACACCCCTTCCTTTGAAAATTGGTCTTTGATAATTTCAGATAAAGGGTTGTCTACTTGTGCCTGCATTTTTTGTGAAAGAGCAGTTATAGCACTAATCTTTTCTTTGTTAGCATAAACACCCGTCAAAATCGAAGTTACTTGTGCTTTTGCAATCTCTCCAACTATTCCCGGTTGATTCAGAAGTCCCGCATTTAATTCAAGGTCTCTTAGTTGAGTCGCAGAGATACTTTCTGAATTGAGGGAAGCAACAATTTCTGAAGCAGAAACATCTTTTCCCGAAACTTTGATATTAGGTATACCTGCAACATCTGTCTTAATCTTTTCTTTAGATGTCGTTAATTTTTGTTCTACATATTTTTTAGAATCAACAGTCTGCTCGCCCGTAACATCTGTAGATATGACTGATTCTGTTGTAATCTCTTTATCATTCTTTGTTTGTTGGTCCATTGCCTGCGCATAAACATTTACTGATGCGTCTATCTCATCAGAATTTCCAGTTAAACAAGAGTCAACACTCTTCCAAGGCCCCTTATTATTAATCTGAGCTCCTTTTTCAACAGCGTCCTTACATTTTTCAAACCATCCATTAGGCCCCCTCATGACTGTTTGTCTTGCAATTCCTTGCCCCCCAAGATTTGCTAAAAAGTTCTTTGCAGTAAGGAAAGCCCCAGTAGCAGCACAAACTTTTTTTTCCGTTTGTACTAATGTTCCAAGTTTTGAATTAATTCCTTCCCATTTTTCAATAGTTTTATTTAAGGATTCTATTCTGCTTTTTGTTTTTTCCGGACTTAATTGTATTCCCCTCTTTTCAATTCCTATTTTGAAAGAGATATTTGCCTTGGATGTTTCATAATTTACATTTGGACTTATAGAAACACTTGCAAGTTTTTTCAAAGTTATTTTATTAACACTTATTTGGTACTTATTTGTCCCAACAATTGCATAAGAGTTCAGGTTTATCTTTACTGAATTAGAAGCCGTTCTCTCTTTTTGTACACCACTCACGTCAAATTCAGCATATTCATCTTCAAGTTTTGTCAAGATAATGAAGTCTGTAGCAGAAAGATACACTTTCTGGTATTGAGTGATTTGGTTAGGATAGTTTTCATATCCTGGTGCTACGTTTGTTACAGAAATGTCTGTGCTGTAGTCATCAAGGCTAGGTTCTTCTGCACCATCAAATTCTATTAAGTAAGTTTTCGAACCAATAGTAACCTCGCCTACTGAAACTTCCATGCTTGAAAGTTCCAAAGCATTCTTACAGATTGGGGGAATGTCTGAATTAGGATAACTCTCTGAAAATTCTTTGCAAAAGGTCGTAGCAGTTTTCTTTTGATTAGTTGTCCATGCTAATTCTATAATATTTGTTAATGCTTTTTCTCCAAGCATTTGCATGTCTTCAGGAGGGTATGTTTCTGAAGCAAATTGATTAAGGATTGTTTCATAATCTTTCTTTGAACTCTCATAGTTCACTCTTGCTTTTACACCTTCAGGAGTAGTTGGAAATTCAGAATCAACAGCACTTGAAAAATCCATTATACCAACTTCTTTTCCGCCAACCGTCTCTTTCCCTTTTCCATAAAGAACCATATTGAAATTCCATCCTTTAAGGACGTTATTTGCACCTTTTTTAATGGTAGACATAATTTTATCAATCACTCCCCCATTCTCTTTAGTGGCAGTAGCAATCGTAGAAATTTCATTTTCAGTCAAGCTATTTTGTGTTGTTCTTCCTGCCAAAGGCAGATCAACAAGCATAGTATAAGTAGACTCTAAAGTCTTGACGTTTTCTTCATTTCCTATAAATCCGATGTATACTCCTCTGTCCTTGTCGTCTTTGTCTTTGAATGTATAAAGTAAGTCTCCTATGCCAAATTCTTTTTCATTCTGCCCAGAAACTAAAAGGTTTAATTTAGGACTTACTGTCAAAGAGATAGTTGGAGACTTTGAATCCTGTTTGCAACTAATATCCACTTTTTCAAAAAGGCCTCTTTTGTCTATTTTTTTAACGATACATTTATTCTCGAGGAATCTTTCTCCTTCCTTAATTTCAATAACATCTCCATTAACAACCAGTCTTGCCCTCGTGCCTGGATTCTCCAGCCCTAGAAGTGTAACCTTCAAATTTCCTAAACAATAATTAAATCCTGGTAAAGGAACTTGCATTGACTGCCCAATTTTTAAATTTGAAGAAGAAATTTTTATTTTTTCAACTGTTCTTCCTGTCCCATAACTGTTTCTATCAGAATAAATAGAAATGGTTGCACTATCGTCTCCAATTCCTTCTGCTCTCAAAAATCCTTTTCCCCTCCAGAATCCATACTGTTCTTGTCTTTCATTCCAATCAGAATCGCTCATCTCGGGAAGATAATATGAAGATGCTCCAACTCCAAATGCATTTTTAATATCATACATCAAAGTTGCCGTCAAGTTTCCTTGAACAAAATCAGGCATCGCACTTTCATTTGGTTGTCTTCTTAAAACAATTACTGCGTAACCCATGTTATTTAAAATAGGCTCATTCATTTTTACATTCGAACCTAATAATGATGTTTCTAAAGCCGCTCTTGCGGGCGTATATGAAAGTCCTTGAACTTCCTTAGGGGCGTTGCCATTATACGAAAAAGAAATTCTGTTTATTGCTTTAACACCTATTAGGGGGTTTACCTGCATACCAATAATTGGGCAAAAAACTGGAGCGTTATTCTCCTCCAATAAGTCACTTCTTACAACGGAAGGTTGGCATCCATATGGGGAGATTTGAAGAACAAAATCCTGTCCCGTTTGGCACATCTCTTGATTAAATGTAAATAGAGAACTAGGCACCCCCCCTAATGGTGAGGCTAAAGGCGTATATGCAGTACTTGTTCTAGAATATGAAGCTGCTGAAATAATGTTTAACAAGGACAAAACTAAGAATAAAACAGCAAAGGCTAAAACAAAACCTTTAACATAATTTGTACTTACATTTTTTCCAATTAAAAGTTCACCTCTTTTTCTTCTCATCTCGTTTTCTCTTTTCATCATTTTAATTTTTTATTTAAATCACTTAAAGTTTATATCCAAATTACTATCGCCAAATAAAACATAATTGTTTTGAAGTTTTTCAATTGTATCTGGCGTTGGAAGGCTCTTTGTATTTATCTCTAAAGTGTTTGAACTTGATAATTCAGATTCAAGTATATACTGACTCTGATTTCCTCCGCCAGCCAAAGCATTTGAAATAACTTGTGCAGGAACGGCTATATCAAAGCACTTCTTTTCTTCCAACCCTGCTATTCCCAAAACTCCTGCTCTTGGAACATTTATGCATTGCTGCGTTGTCGTTGCCCCTATAGTTATTGAGGTGTTCTTGTATACGTAAACTTGAACTTCATATTGCCCTTCTGCAAGTTGCACACTTCTCTGTTCAGGATAAGCAACTGTTTTAGAGAAATCTTGAGAAGTAAAGTAAATCATTGCTTCTCCATTATAGTTTACATTGTCTACTTTCAGTTGAATATTTTTATTGTAAAGTTTGTCCATAATAACATTAACGCTTCCTCCAGAAACTGTTGAAAACAAATACTTTATGTCTTTAAATCCTGAAGCTTTAGCAATAACATATCCATTCACACATTGAGGGAAGTTGTCGTCAAGCACTCCAGTCTCCGAAGTTGTACCAATAGCACAAGTATTTCCAAAACATTCGTAAGAAACATCTGCCTTCACCGCATGTCCATCCGTATCTGCTGTGCTTACCTGTACTTTTGTATTCTTGTAGGTACAGAATTCAGAATCACTTTCTGCAATAGCTGTTCCATTCAAAGAAACTCTTGGATTGTTATTTTGAAGAACAACAGCCATTGGGAACTGGAAGATTTCATCACCAGAAGAAACTTGAACTAAAACGGGATACTTCACACTGTAAACAAAGTGATATGGAACATAACAGAATCCTAGTATACCCAAGCCTTGTTGGTTCCCAACGGGATTTGAAACGAGCAGCGCTCCATCCGAAGGACTAACCTCTAAACTGCTTGTCCAGTTTCTTGAATTCAAAAATCTCACATCTTCCGTAACTCCGGGCACATTGACATTAAAGTAATCTTTGTCCCCACCACTATTCTTCAACGCAAGAGTGTTTACTTCTATAGCTTCTTGTAAGTCATCAAAGACTTTATTTGCATTCCACACCATCGGAGAGCAAGTAACTTCAACCCCATCAACAGGAGCATAAAGTCTTAAAATATCAACAGAATAATTCTCCAAGAATAAACTTTTTTGCTCTTCATTATAAACTTTGATTGAGGAAGAATATAACTTTCCAAGATCAGAACTTACTATAACGTTATGTTTTTTCACAATGACGCTTTCATTTCCTATGGCAATATTTAAGTTAAAGTTAAGTGTAACATCAACCTTATTGTTTTGGATGGAAACGCTTGAAGTAACCGGTTTTTCAAGATTAATTTCAAATCCTTGTTTGTAATAAGAATCAAAGTTACAGTTATCTACTTTTTCAGAAACAAACTGTCCAAGTTGTGTTTCCATAACTTCCTTCTTTGGAACTTGTTCTCGTTGAATGTTATTTCCAGAAACATAATACCAATAAGGGATTTGATTTCCCAGGAAATTAAGCTGTGATGAAAAAGGCATATATTTCGAACCAGGTTCAAACTCCGGAGTGTATATGTAACCCCCTTGACTTTCTAAAACACGAATTCCCGTTAAGGTATCTTGTTCAAGGCACGAAAGAAGAGTCGTATAAACTGGTTGAATATCTGCCGGAATTTCAGGGTTTCCTAACGAGCCTCTCAAAAGAGCATAGGTTAACGCAGTTCCAACAACCAGCACTGCAATGATTATGAAAACGGTTACCTGCCCTTTCGTTTGGTTTGGTAAAAGCGAACGAGACCGAACTTGTGAGAGTCCTTTATTCTTCATTTTTCTCTCCTTTCTAATTTTTTCTTTATCAATTCCAAAATTTCCGTATTGATATCTTTCTCTATACTTTTTTTGAATTTTTTCCAAAGCTCTTCATCTTCCACTAGAAGTAAATATTTTTTCATAGTCCTCTTAGCTCACCAAGTCAGAAATGTTAAATTTTAGAAATATATAAATGTTTCTTAGTTAATTACTTAGTAAGTTAGTTACTAACAAAAATCAGTTGAGGTCAAGAATAAAAAGAGGTAGTAAGTAGGTACAAACGTAAGTCCAAAAGAATTAGTAAGATCTTGGTCGAATTACACTGGCTAACCCAAGAACAATTAATAGAACTCCGACAGTGACATTAAATGGCTTTACAACTGCAACAGGCAAAGCCGGAACTTTAACCCACAAAAAAGTCAGATTTAAGAAGTAAAGTCCTAAAGCAATTCCTAAAATCAAAAGGAAAATTTTAAGTCCACTCGTTCTTGGAGGAACACCCATTCCTCCCATGTAAGGATTTCTATTGAACAGTCCCATAAAGAGAAGTAACAAACATTATATTTAAATATTTGGTGAAATTCCTAAAAGGACCAGGTCCCGTTGCCTATTGTTCAGAACAGAATAGAAAGATTAATAAATTAGTGGAAATTAACTTAATAATGAAATCAAGGGAAAGAAGAATAAAGCTAAAAAAGGGTGTTCAAAGAGAGATAATCCTTGAAGCTTCCAAAAGAGAAGGAAATATGAAGAAGATGGCAGCAAAAGTAAAAGTCCCATACTCTACAATGAAGAATTACTCGGCAGAATACAGATTCTTACCGGAGAATTTATTTAATAATTTGTTAAAATTGTCCAACAAATCTACAGAAAATATTGATGCTTCTTACTTAGACTATAAATGGGGGCAACGCTTAGGAGGAAAATTGGGAATAAGAGCACTTGAAAAGAAATATCCAGGTAAGATTAAGAAATGGAGAAGTTTAGCCATGAAAAAAGCACTAAGGACTAATCCACGTCTAAAAAAGATAAACTTACCCAAGATTAGTGAAGAGTTAGCAGAGTTTATAGGAATCTATTTAGGGGATGGTACAATGACAACAAATCAGATTAGAATAGTTGGCGATGCTAGGTACGATGTATTCTACTTCGAATACATATCTAAAATGGTTTATCATTTATTCGGGTTAAAAACTTCTTTAATAAAACATAAGGATACAAACACCTTTCTAGTTGTTGTTTATTCAAAGGCTTTATGTGAGTTTATGAATCAAAATTTTAACTTGAAACCAGGAGATAAGATAAGAAATCAAAGCGGTATCCCTCAAAAGATTTTTCGGAATATAAATTTCGCAAAGGCTTGCTTAAGAGGGCTTATAGACACTGACGGATCGGTTTCAAGAAGGGGGAGAAACGGTAGTCAGTTTTGCATCCAATTCACTTCACACAATAAAAAACTTTTAGGTCAAGTGAAAAAAATAAACAAAAGACTTAAAATTTTTACATTTGGGGATGAAACAGGAACAGGTACGAATAAGTGGGAGAATATAGTCAAATATTTTCAAATTGTTGGTAGCTCAAATCCAAAACACATAGTACGTTTTCTTTTAAGAAAAGAAGGTAGAGTTATTTATAGAGATGAATTGTCTTTTTACTTCAAACAGGAAAGGTTTAAAGATTTAAATTTACCATTCAATTTAGGGGGCGTATAAGCTAGCGGTAAACTGTGTCCTTGACGTGGACAATTCCCAAGTTCAACTCTTGGTACGCCCATCCTTGACGTGGACAAAGCGCAGGTTCGATTCCTGTCAGGGCCATTTTTTAACAACCTTTAAAAAGCCATTTTATCTTTTTCAAATATGAAGATTCCAAAGACAGTAAATAGGTACTGCCCACATTGTAATAAAAAGACAACTCAAAAAGTTAAGTTAGTCGGAACGGGTTTTAAGCGTGGTGCCTTAACAAGAGGAAGTATTATCAGAGCAAAGAAGAGAGGACGTGGAACGGGAATAGGAAACAAAGGAAAGTGGGGTTCTAAGCCAGCTATTTCAAAGAATAAAAGAAAATCCAAAACAACAAAAAAGACAAACATAATGTACGTCTGTGGTGTTTGTGGAAAAGCAAAATATAGACAGGGAAGAAGAAATAAAAGAACAGGGAAGGTAGTACAAGAATAAAATGGCACAAGCAAAAAAAAGACAAAGATTTTTCGATGTGGACATGCCAATAATAGGCAAAGACACACAACTGTATGATTATGAACTAGAAAATCTAAACGGTAAAATAATAAGTTATGACTTAACACGTCTTCTTAGAGGAAAAAGTGTTCTTTTAAAACTTAAAATAAAAATAGAGGGTGGCAAAGCTATTGCAGAACCTATTGAAATGGTCGTTCTTCCATACTTTATCAGAAGAATGATGAGGAAGGGAACAAATTACGTTGAAGACTCATTTTCTGCTGAATGCAAAGATGCAAAAGTAAGAATAAAACCTTTCCTTATCACAAGGAAAAAAGTTTCAAGAGCGATAAGAAAGGCTTTGAGAGACAAAGCAAGAGAAGAGCTAACTAACTATGTAAAAACAAAAGACACTGAAACTCTTTTCAATGAAATTATACAAAGTAAAATTCAGAAAAATTTGTCATTAGCTTTAAAAAAAGTTTACCCTCTTTCTCTTTGTGAAATAAGAATGTTCAAAGTAGAAAAAAAGTCTGGTGAGGGGAAGTTGACGGTTAAGAAACCGTAGGTGTCTTACCATGACAATCGAAAAAACATTAGTTCTTATCAAACCTGATGGAGTTCAGCGTGGTTTGATTGGTGAAATAATAAAAAGATTTGAACAGCGTGGTTTGAAAATTGTTGGACTAAAACTCGTTAACCCTGATAAAAGTGCTGCTGAAGAACATTACACTGAAAGCATAGCAACAAAACATGGAAAGCATGTAAGAGACTATCTTCTGGATTACATAACAGAATCACCAATTATCGCAATAGCCATTCAGGGGGATAATGCAATTAAAGCAGTAAGAAAGATTGTTGGTTCAACCTACCCTGGAGAGGCAGACATTGGAACAATTCGGGGAGACTTTGCTCACGCAAGTAAAGAGTATGTAAAAGAGACTAACCAAGGTAAAAATCTTGTTCACGCATCAGAAAACGAGGAAGATGCAAAGAGAGAACTTTCAATATGGTTCTCTATTGACGATATCCATGATTACACTCGTTCTGATGACAAGCATCTCATATAAGAAATTTTATATAACTTTGAATTCTTACTAAGGCATATTCCAAAAAAAATATGAAAAGAGATTCTACGGACAAGCTGAGAAAGTCTATCAACAAAATAGACGAAGAGATGTTAAATCTTTTATCAAAAAGACAACATCTGGCCAAAGAAGTAGGAACACTTAAGAAAAGTTTGAACATCCCCATATTTGATAAAGGAAGAGAGGAAGAAATTCTAAACAAAATTTCTAAAAGAGCGAAGAAATTAGAGTTAAAAGAAGAGTTTGTCGAAGAAATCTTTAGTGCAATATTCAAAAATTCAAGAGCTTCACAACAAAGGCAGTTTAAAAATTTAAGTTGTAAAATAAAAAGGGTTGGACTTATAGGCTTTGGAAGGTTCGGGAAATTAATTGTTAAACATCTTTCTGGCGATTTTAAATTTTACGTGTATGACAAAGCGAATAAGAAAGAAGAAATTAGAAAGAGTTATGCTACCCCCTCATCCCTTGAGGAAGTCTGTGAAAAAGAAATAGTGATACTCGCAGTTCCGATCTCTAGAATGGAACGCACTCTAATAAAAATTAAGAATTTACTGAAAAGAAATGTGCTTGTTGTTGATGTATGTTCTGTAAAAGAATATCCTGTAAAATTGATGAAGAATATTCTGCCAAAGAATGTTCAAATACTGGCAACACACCCTCTTTTTGGACCAGATACAGCTTCTGATTCTCTCGAAGGAAGAAAAATTGCATTATGCAAGGTTAGAGTTTCAAGCAATTTGCACTCTCATATCAAAAGGTTTCTGGAAAGCAAAGGTTTGTTAGTTATAGAAACAACTCCAGACAAACATGATAGAGAAATTGCCAAGTCACTTGTTTTGACACACCTTATAGGAAGGGCTTTGATTGACATGAAAGCTTCTAACGTCAATATAGACACAAGAGGTTACAGGGATTTAATGAGAATACTTAACACGGTAAAAAATGACGTATGGCAACTTTTTGAAGATATGAATCACTATAACAAGTATTCAAAAAAAGTAAGAGGAAAGTTTGTTAAATCGATGAGTAGAATAAACAGAAAACTAAACTAAAACAAAATTTAAATACCCAAACATTTTGGTTCAAACATGATATTTCAGCTACAAAGTTATTTCTGGTACTTTTAGGTAGCTGATGCTTTTAGCTCTAAATTCTTTTTAAATCTAAAATGACTTCAAAAAATAATCACTCATGTTTAGTAGTAGATCAACGTATTCTTGAATATAAAACTCTAATTAGTCCTTACGATCTGAAAAAAGACTTGCCTCAAACAAGCAAAACAAAAGAAACAACTATTTATGGAAGAAAGAGTATAGAAGACATCTTAGACGGGAAGGATTCTAAGATTACAATAATTGTCGGACCCTGTTCAATCCACAGTATTGAATCTGCTAAAGAGTATGCAACAAGGCTCAAGGAGATATCAGATAAAATCTCTGATAAGTTTTTGGTTGTGATGAGAACTTACTTTGAAAAGCCAAGAACAAGCGTCGGATGGAAAGGTTTCATCTATGATCCTCATCTTGATGGTTCAAATAACATAAATTGGGGCTTACACCTTTCTCGTGAATTTCTCTTACACAATGCAAGAATCGGATTACCTTCTGCTACAGAATATTTAGAAACGTTTACTCCGCAGTATAACTCGGATCTCATTTCTTGGTCGGCAATAGGAGCGAGAACAGTTGAATCTCCACAGCATAGGCAGTTAGCTTCGGGACTTTCAATGCCAGTAGGGTTCAAGAATAATACAGAAGGGAATGTTAAAGTTGCAGTAAACGCTATGCTGTCTGCAAGAGAAGAGCACTCGTTTTTAGGAATAAATGAGCAAGGAACTCCGTGTGTTGTAATTACTTCTGGAAATCCATACACCCATATTGTCCTTAGAGGAAGCGAAACAAAAACAAATTACGACTATGAAAATGTTCGTGAAGCACAAAGTCAGCTTGAAGCTCACAAGCTTTCTCCAAAAATTATGATAGACTGTAATCATGGAAACTCTAGCAAAGATTACAGAAATCAAGCAAGAGTCTTTGAAGATATACTCAACCAAATCAAAGAAGGAAATAAAAACATAATAGGAGTAATGATAGAGTCTAACTTAAATCCGGGAAATCAGCAAATACCTCATAATCTCAACGGTTTTGATGCGAAAAAGTTAGCGTACGGAGTTTCAGTAACGGATTCATGTCTTGGATGGGAAGAGACTGAGGCTCTTCTGTTAAATGCCCACAGAAGTCTTTGAAATGAGTCATTTACAAAACCTGAATTGAAAAGATTGGTTCAGGCAAATAAGAAATCTTTTAAACTGCTTATTCCCTTAGTTTTTCGTAAGCCTCGTTAGCTCAGGGGTAGAGCGGCAGTTTTGTAAACTGTAGGTCGGGGGTTCAAATCCCTCACGAGGCTTTGAATAGAGTGAAAAGACGCGTGTAGAAAAATTTCCTATTTTTACTCACGAGGCTTTTGAATGAAATGAAAAAGCAAGTAGACGAAATTTATTTCAGTCACGAGGCTTTTGAGCAAAGCGAAAAAGTTCGTTGGAGAAATTCATTTCAACTCAGAGGCTTTTGAACTCAATCAAAAATCTTCTAAGATTCTTTCAAGTCTTTTCTTACCGCTTACTACAACATCTTTAGCAACATAAGCAGCATTAGCAGCAACAGCAATTAATCCAACAGCGCCAATAGCTTTCTTAGTTTTCTGAGCATAACTCATACGGAAAACTCCTTGAGCAAGATAGAATCCTTGATATCCCATAAATGCATTAGTTGCAGTTTCACCAAACTTGTCTTCAAAAAAGTAAGCAAAAGCAGCTTGGCTTAAAGCAGGAATGATAGTACAGATAACTGCATGCCCTATTGTCAAATCTTTCTCTTTCCACCCAATCCCTTCGGCAAGTCTCTTTTGGTACCTTCTCATTAACGCTCCACCTATTTCAAGAACATAAATGAAGTGGGCAATTTTTTTTGTTTTTTCCCAAGAAGAAGTTTCTGGGAGCTCATTAAATTCCGTGATTATTCCATCAACTTTAGTTTCGAGGTCATCTGTCATTTTTCAAGAATCTCAGCATTTCCATCTTCAATCAGAATTTTGGCAATTTCTTTAGAAATATTTGAGATTTCTCCCTTTGCAAAGGGTCCAACTCTTTCTCCATCCATACCCATAAATTCTCCAATATCATTTTTGAAAACAACAAGTTCATTTTTGGAGTTGTCTTCTTTCTTACCTCCAAGAAGTTCAGCAAGGCTTTTGTCTGAAGTTTCTATATTCTTCATCATTTCTTCAAACAAAGATTTCTCAAATGAGAGCATATTATCAAAATCTTGTTTTGAAATGCCCGTTTCAGCAGCAATCAAAACCAAATCAAGTATTTTCTTCCTTCTTCTTGTCATCAATTCTTTAAACAGAGTTGTAGCATTCTCAAGCTGCTTTTTTGTTTTTGCAATTATATCTGAAAAGATGTCATCATCCTTCGAAACAATCTCTTTTTTATCTTTGAGGTATTCAGCTATTTCTAATATGAAATTCTTTGAAAGAACTTGTAATTGGTCAGAATACCTCTCTTTTCTTGCAGCTTCATATAAGTCATTGTAGGTTATCATAAAAATACAAATAGTAACGATTTTTAATAATTGTTGTGTTGGAAAAGGTCTAAAATTATTATTTATTGAACCCTAACTTTTCAAGGAGTTCCTTTCCAGAAATCATCCCAAGTTTCCCGTTTCGCGCATTCTTCTCACAGAATTTTTCTCTTTTAATCAGGGTCGTATCAGGGCTTGTTGAAGGGATTGACATTTCAGTCTCGCCCCTATTAAGGTTTACAAGAGGGTTTTTCTTTGGATAAGCAGGTTTGAATTTCTGAAGAAATGATGCAAATCCAGTAGTTCTTGATTTTGGAGGTGAGACATTATAAAATAGAACAGGAACCGGGTCTGCAGAGTGGTTTTTTAGTTTACAAGGAGTTGAATGATCTGCGGTAACAATCACTTTTATTCTATTTGGGGGAGCAAATTCCCTCAAAAAATTAAAAAGAGTTTTATCGACATACTCTATCATTGATTTTTTCTCAAACGGTTTGTTATCATGCCCCGGAATGTCTGTTTCTTTTATATGAATGTAAGCGTAGTCTACATCTTTATAATTTTTTTTCAATACTTTAATTGAAAAGGCACATGCTTCTTCCAGTCCTTCACGAAGGTTTTCATATGAATCTAAACTTTTCAATTTGGGGTAATCAAAAGAAAAAACTTTCATTCCACAAGTTTTGGCAAATCCAATTTCTAAAGGCATGTAAGAAACAGAAAGCCATCTCTTGTAAAATTTTAATTTAGGGGTTTCAATGCCCGGGCCCCTCATAAGAATATAATTAGCAGGTAAGAGCCCTTTGATTCTTCTAGATTCATTAATAGGATGATGATTCAAAACCTCAAAAACCTTTTCGGTAAACTCTTTTAGTACATTAACTGTGTACTGAGCATTATCTTCCTCATCTAAAGCTCTAATCACCCCCAATCTTTCTTGACTTGACATTCCGATTCCAGAATATGCAGGATCGTTTCCAGTAACATTATCTGAAAAACCACCACGCAAAACAAGAACAGCTCTGTGTTGAATTGTTGGTTTGAAAACAAATTCACATGGAAGTTTTATCTTACTTATTGCCTTTGCTAAAATCTCTGCTTCATAAGTAGTTAACGTTCTTCCCGCCCTTCTATCAATGATGTTCCCGTCTTTTGGAGAGTCAATCGTAGCAAAGTCCACTCTCAAAGCCAAATCCCCTCTAACAAGTTTGATGTCCGTCCCCCTTACTTCAAGTTGTCCTCTTGTACTATCTGTCAGATTATTTCCAAAAATAGAAACTATTGCCTCATCAGACTGTGGAACAAATCCCGGCTTCACAGAGTACATATATCCCATCTCCCCACGCGCAGCTAAAAAATCAAGATTTGGCGTCTCCGCCGCCTCAAGAGGAGTTTTATCTCCAAGTTGCTTGCATGGTAAGTCCCCCATTCCATCCATGACTACCAGTATTCCTTTCATGAAATAAGCAAGGAGTTTTTCTTTATAAAAATTTATGTTTTAGTTGAATAAAAATTCAGTAAATACAAAGGGTTAATGTAAAAAACTGTTATAGTTAAAACTCACTTAATTTTGCACATAAAAGTAAGTTGAAAGTCTTATAAATATCTCAATCTTCTCAGAATCATGTTCAAATTTCTTAAGGAAAAGCTCCAAAACTGGACAAAGAAGTTCTCGGAAGAAGAAAAGCCAAAAGAAAGGGCTAAGGGAAAATCTTCAAAGGCAAAGCCCCAAATGAAAAAAAGAGCAAAAACTCAACAACAAAAATCAGTTAAAGAAAGAGAGTACCGACAGCCAGAACTTAAAGAACTTAAAGAAATAGAGGAAGAAGAAAAAATAACGGCAGAAGAAGACCATGAAAGGCTCGGTTCTTTGTCCCTTTTCGATAGAATAAAATCAAAACTCACAAAAATAAGAATTTCTGAAGAGGACTTTGAGCCATATGCGGAAGAATTAAACATGCTCCTTCTTGAGAATAACGTAGCTTTTGACGTTGCAGAAAAAATAATCTCTAAGTTAAAAGAAAAAATCTCGAACAAAGAACTTTCACGTAAGGAAGTCGGTCAAGAAATAAAATTAGCTTTGAAAGAAACGATAGAAGAAATCTTGATTGAACCTTTTGATGTTTTAGACAAAATAAAAAGGAAAAATGAAAATTTCCCTAAAGAACCCTTTGTAATTCTTTTTGCAGGAATAAACGGAAGTGGAAAAACAACAACGATTGCAAAGATTGCTAATTTCTTAGAAAAAAAAGATATTTCGTGCGTTCTAGCTGCGGGGGACACTTTCCGTGCAGCAAGCATTGAACAAATAAAGAAACATGGAGAGAAGTTAGGAATAAAAGTGATAAGCCAGCAGTATGGCGCTGACCCTGCTTCTGTTGGCTTCGATGCAATAAGCTATGCAAAAAAGAACGGAATAAAATGTGTTCTCATTGACACAGCCGGAAGAATGCATACTGCAAAAAACTTGTTAAAAGAAATTGAAAAAATATCTAAGGTTTGTAAGCCAGACTTAAAACTTTTCATTGGAGAAAGCATAACCGGAAACGATGCAGTAGAACAAGCAAAGGGATTCGATGAAAGCATTGGAATAGATGGCATAATACTCACAAAGGCAGATGTTGATGAAAAAGGCGGAACCGCATTGTCTGTCGGCTACACAACAAAGAAGCCAATTCTTTTCTTAGGAACTGGGCAAGAAATGGATAAGATAGAACCCTTCAACAAAAAGAAGTTTGTTGAGAAGTTGGGGTTGTAAAAAAGTCTAATCGGACAAAAACTGTTTCATATATTGGTATGTCTCGGGATATTTTGAAGAGTCTAAGAGGTTGCTGTGGAAACCACGGTTAAGTAATCCTTCACATTTTCCGTTTACTTTAACATTTTTAGCAAAATCAAGTTGAGCGTTCCTTGTTAAGACTATTCCATCCCCATCCCCTAAACTTAGAATACAACCAGAACCATAAATCACATAATATTTTACTCTGTCGGCATATTGTTCCCCTGAATTTAATGAAGCAATAAAAGTACTATTTGCTTTCATTTGGGAACATTCGGTGTCTGCACCAAGCCAAGAGCATTTGTCCGCTACTACAGACCCTTCTATACCTTTATTTGGTGTTCCTACCATAATAAGTTTGTTTACTGAAGAATCGCCGCCATATTTTTTAATATAATCTCTAGCAACTAAGCCCCCCATAGAATGAGCTACAATATTAACTTTGTTTCTGCCAGTTCGATATTTAACTAGCTCAACAACGGTTTTAAGTTTCTGGGCATAATCATCTATAGACTCTTGTTTTGAAGGAGCATTAACAATCTTTCCATCTGAACTGTAAACATTGTAGTAGTAAGTTGCTTTAACTGTGATTGGAAATTTAACCTTACCCCATTCACCGGCCATCACTTCGGAGTATTGGTCTGAGGGCCTTATTACTCCCCCTATTCTATATTTATCATTATATAAGGCTGATTGAAGGTTTGCAAAAGCATCTAAAGAGTATTCTGGAGAAGATGCATCAGAAAAAGAATGTCCGTGTAAGAATATAACGGGATAAGAGCCAGCATCGTCCGCACACTCAATACCTTCGCAGCACTTACTTGTCACACCGAAACTAGTGCATTGATTTTCGTGTTCTGTGACATCTCCGACATTAGAGTTTGTTATTTGAGCGCCTTGAGCATTGGTTACATAATCAGTTTTTTTTATTGAAAGATTAAGGTCTAAATTGCAGTAATCAGAGCTATATTTTTTAGAATCAGAAGAGAAATCTAAAATTTCTGGTGAATGAGGGTTATTCTTTTTCTCTAGTTTCTTAATTTCAGCAAATTTGACAGCATCAAATGGCCAGAGGGTTCTAAGGAGTCTCATAATCTTAAAAGAAAAAGAATTCGATTTAGTGACTCTTAATTCAGAGAGTGTCTCATTCAAAACTAAGCAGGAACTAGAGGATTCTAAAGAGAGGTTCATCAGCTGTGTACTATTTAAAGAAATAAAGGAAAGAAGTTCATTCTGGCAAGAAGTGTAGTCCTGATTTTTTATGCCTTCTTTGTTTATCATTCGACTTATATCTTTTCTCAGATTATTTATGCTATCAATATTAGAATTTATGCTCACTAAGTTTTCATTGTAACTACTCACTTCAATTAAAGCAGTGTTATACTCATCGGTTCTTCTACTATCCTCTTGTTCGAACGTTGATTTTATTGAAGACAATTGTGAACAAAGATTTTTTATTCCTTCAAGATCTTTAGCATTTACTACAGAATACTGTATTGAAGAATTGAATTTAGATGACTCTAATAAAACAAGATTATTACCATCCTTTATTATTCCTACAACCTTTTTGTCTAAATTAGAAGACTCAGAGTTTATTTGATTCTTTAATGATGAAACTTTGTCCTGAATATCAGAATAGCTCGTGAACGAGCCCAACTCAAATGTGCTTTCTAAAGAATCAACTTGAGAGGACAAACCAGATACATCTTGTCCGAATAATTTGGCCTTCGCTTCAAGATTGGCAGAATCTTCCTTGAGTTTGTTTAAGTTATCTGTAACCTCATTATGGAGTTTAATTCTTTCTTCAATTGAACTGGATAAAACATTCAGGTTTGTATTTAACTGATTTAGTTGGTTTTGAAGATTAGGGTTTAGATTATTCTTTGCCTCTAGATAGTCTCCAGTATTAACCCAGAGGCTGTATAATTTATTTGTAGAGTCATAATTACTTTTGTAACTATTGTAGTCGGAGTTATATGAGTTTAGACTGCTCTTCAAATCTGATATTAATACACTCTTAGGCAAAGCATTCATTTTGGAATTTAGCGTATAAATAGTCGATTCTGAGTTTTTTAGGAGGTTACCAATAGAAGAAAGTAAGGGCTGAAGATAATTTTTTGCATTTTTTTCGTCAGGAGTTAAGTCGTAATTTAAGGTGACTGATGTCTCTTTATCTTTAAATGCGTCTGGAGAGCATAATAAAGGTACGTAAATCTTGCTACATTTGATTTTTAAGAGGTATTGGGAGTTCCCACTATCTTGTTGAGCAACTGTCTTTATGGGCGCTACAAATGTAGAAGTTAATTGAAAACTGCCACCCCCAGAAACATTTCTGAGTCCTTGTGAGATTGTATGAGTGGAATCTTGAATCAGATCATAAGTACATTGCAAAGAACAAAGAGAGAGGGCATCATTTTTTACAGTAAACACAATTTGTTGAGACTGTCCGTGGTTCAAGTTTAAAGATGGACTAGAAGGATTGTATTGAAGGTTGTTGTCTATTGCAATAATAGACCATTCTGCCGAAATCAAAGGTGGAATAAATAAAATAGAAACCAGAATCACAAAAAGACCCTTTTGTTCCATCCGTAAAAAGAGGGTATTCTTTTTTATAATTCTTTCCAAACCACAAATTTATTAACTCTTAAATTGCTTCTAAAAACATGCTTGAAAAACTTGGAGAGGTTCTAAGAAAAGCAACAGATAAGGTAGCAAATGCTATATTCCTTGACAAAAACCTCGTTGATTCTATAGTAAAAGACCTTCAACGTGCTCTTATAGAAGCAGACGTTAACGTTGCTCTAGTAAAAGATATTTCAGACCAAATTCGCAAGGCTGCAATGGATGAAAGAATTAATGGTTTGGAAAAGAAAGAGCATATGATTAAACTCCTTCATGACAGGCTTACAGAAATACTAGGAGAATACAAGCCATTAACATTGGCTGGTTCCCATGAGCAAAATAGGATAATGTTCTTGGGTTTGTACGGGGCAGGAAAATGTGTTCACCCAGATAGCAATGTTCAGTTAGCCAACGGAGAGATAATTAGAATTGAAGAACTTTATGAGAGATATGCAAAAAACTTCGAAGAAGAAAGTCTGGAGGATGGTAAAATAATTGAGATATCAAACTCGAATCTTTTTGTGCCCTCTTTTAATCCCCTTACTGCAAAAATAGAAAATAAAAGAGCAACCCATTTATGGAAGCTAAACAAAAAAGATTTAGTAGAAATTAAAGCAGAAAACGGTAATGATTTCTCGATTAAAGTAACCCCTGAACATCCTTTCTTTGCATTAAAAAATGGACAAATAAATAAGATTAGGGCAGATAACTTAACAGAAAACGATTATATCGCAATTCCAAGAGAAATAGACATAAGAGGAAATCCGATAGATCTATCTAAAAGGATAAAGAACTTTAATCTGTCGGGAGTAAACGACAGAAGAAAAAAGCCGATTAATTTCCCTTCTTTTCTTAATCCCGAATTAGCAGAGTTTATCGGATATGTAATGGGAGATGGACACATAGGAAGCAGATATGTAGAAATTGTTACAGAGGACATGGAGATTATAGATAGAGTAATTTATCTCTCAAAAAATTTATTCGGTTTGAATGTCCTACCAAAAAGGGATTTGAGAACAAAGAATATGGTTAAGCTGATAGTCATGTCCTCAACATTGGTGAAAATACTTTCTATTTTTGGCTTAAAACCAGGGAAAAAGGGTAAACAATTAAAGATTTCAGATGAAATCTTAAGGTCAGATAAAGAAGTGATAAGGAGTTTTATAAGAGCATATTTTGACTGTGATTCTTATGCCGCAAAAAATAGAAGATCAATAGAACTTACGTCAGAAAGCAATATCCTGATTAAACAAATGAGTTTATTATTAAACAGGTTTAATATTGCCTCTACAACATCAAAAAAATTGATTAATAGTGTTCCTTATTGGAGACTGATTATTAAGTCAAAATCAGCAGAATTATATTCTGATAGAATAGGGTATCTCATAGAAAGAAAACAAAAGATCATAGACAGCTACAAGTTAATTGGGATAAATCAAGGGTGCGGAGATCAGGAAATGATTCCTCTGGGAAAAATTCTAAAAGAGATAAGGGAACAATTAGGATTTTCAATAGGAGAAATACAAGCAAATGCCGTCTTTAGTTATGGGGGGTACGAAGAAAAAGGTTTTATATCTAGAGAACACTTAAAAAAATTAATAAGTTATTATAGAGGCAGAAAAGGGAGATTTTTCCAAATTCTTGATTCTATTTCAAGAAAAGAAAATATTTATGAAAAATATTCTAAAGAGGTAATAAATGGTTTGACCCACTTCTTGGAAAATCAAGGTGTAATACACAAAGAAAGAGGAAATGTAACTTTAACAGAAAGTGGATTAGAATCACTCCAATCAATAAAAACTAATAATTTAGTTGAAATATTAAGTAATCTTGAGCTTCTTTCAGAATCTGATGTTTTTTGGGTTTCAATTAAAGAAGTAAACAAAATAACAAACGAAAGGGGGGTAGTTTATGATTTAACAGTAGAAGATAATCATAGTTTCATAGCAGAGGGGTTTATAGTCCACAACACAACAACGATTGCAAAACTAGGGAATTATTTTGCAAAGCGTGGAAACAGAGTTGTTCTTGTTGGTCTTGATGTTCATCGTCCCGCGGCTGCAGAACAATTGAAACAGATGGCAGACAAAAACAAAATTCCATGTATTGTTGATTTAGAAGAAAAAAATCCAATTAAGATACTTAAAAAATACAAAAAAGAATTGAATGAATATGACGTTGTTCTTCTCGACACTGCGGGAAGACATTCTTTAGACAAAGATTTGATAAAAGAAATAAAATCAATCTCCGATGAGGCAAAGCCAACAGAAACAATTCTTGTAATGCCTGCTGATATAGGCCAAGCAGCAAAAAAACAGGCAAAAGAATTTCAAGAGGCAGTTAAGATTTCCGGTGTGATTATTACAAGAATGGACTCTACTGCTAAAGGGGGCGGCTCTTTGACAGCATGTGCAGAAACAAAGGCACCAGTGTACTTTATTACAACAGGAGAAAAAATAAACGATATCGAAGAGTTCAATCCTAAATCTTTCCTTTCAAGATTGTTAGGTATGGGTGACCTTGAAGCATTGATGGAAAAAGTCCGTTCTGTAACCGGAGAAGATAAGCAGAAACAAATGCAAAAAAAGATGGAAGAGGGAAAGATATCCCTTGAAGACGTTATAGAACAAGTCAAATCAATGAATTCTCTTGGGGGTTTTGAAAAAATAAAGTCTATGATTCCCGGCTTTTCTTCAGCAAAAATTCCTGAAGGAACTCTTGAAAACCAAGAAGCAAAAGTTGCAAAATGGGAACATATAATAAAATCAATGACAAAAGAAGAGCGAGAAAATCCGGAACTTCTTGAAAAACAAACTCAAAGAATAGGGCGTGTTGCACAGGGTGCGGGAGTTAACAACAGCGATGTTCGTGCTCTTCTAAAACAGTACAAAATGTTAAATGAAATGATAAAGTCAGGTATGGGCTCTGGAGGTATGGACATGTCTCAAGGAATGAGCCAAAAACAAATGCAAAAATTTGCAAAGAAATTTGGTAAGATGAAAAAGATGAGGTTTTAAAAAATAAGATGAAAAGGGCAATAATAGTTCATGGGTGGGATTTCAATCCAAGTATGAATTGGTATCCTTGGTTAAAGAGAGAATTAGAAGAAAGAGTGTATGAAGTAATCGTTCCAGAGATGCCTAATACAGAAGATCCAAAAATTAATTCTTGGATTTCACACTTGAAAAAAGTTATCAAAAATCTCGATAGAGACACTCTTTTAATAGGCCACAGCATTGGATGTCAAACAGTAATGAGATATCTAGAAAAAGAAAGCTTCAACGATAAGTTAAAAGTTATATTTATTGCTGGGTGGTTTAAGCTAGATAATTTGGAGGGCAGTGAAGTTGAAAAAATAGCAAAACCTTGGTTAGAAACACCAATAGATTTCAATAAAGTCAAAAGTAAAATTAGTTCTCTTACAGTTTTCTTATCTGACAACGAACCATACAACTATATTGATTACAACTCTAAACTTTTTAAAGAAAAGCTAGGAGCAAAAACGATTATTTTAAAAAACAAAGGACACTTTACTGAAGAAGATGGAATTAAACATATTCCAGAGATATTAGAGCTTATTAAATAAAAAATTATTCCTTTCCGAGAGCATATTTGTAACCTACAAGAAACTCGTTACCACTCATTTCAATTTCTCCAGAGAAAGATTTGTAATTTATCTCACCGAAAATTCTTGAGCTGTCGTCAAAATTAAATTCAATTCCACCACCAAGAAGAAATCCTGTACCTTGTGCACTTGTTTGTTCAGAGTAACCTCCTCCTTGAGCACCAGATTTCATTTGTGTTAGAGAAAATCCTGCTCTCGAATAAAATGCGCCGCCGCCGCCGCTCCACCTGCTCACATAATGCATAGTACCTTCGAAGGAAAGGAAAGAAACATCTGAAGTAATTTTAACACCGGAAACTTTGAGTTCAGATTTGGCTCCTGAACTTGAGACACCAATTTCGCCCCTAAAATTCTCGCTAAAATCCCTAGTTACGCTTCCCTTAAAACCATCTATTGATTTGTAGAATTTTTTTATTTCAGGATCATTATCAACATAACGAATAAAAGATGAAGAGATATTTGTTTGGGGAGAAAATCTTCCAGATGTGGACAACGAATCCTGAGCAAGAGAATTTTTCGAAACAGAGAGTAAGGCCACAGCACCAATAGGCAATAGCAGTTTTCTTAAAAGAGCACTCATAAGTAATCTTTGTTAGGAAGATATTTAAACATTATTGTAACGTGATATACATCAAATTTAAAAAATAAAAATACCTTAAGATTATATGAAATACAAAATATTCCTCTTCGTTTTCATAATAGGGCTCATTAGCTCAATAATTATCACTTCAAACTCTTCAACAGGGATATGCCGGCCTGGAAATGGATGTGATACTGTAACAGGTTCTTCCTACGGCTCAACTTTAGGAATAAAGAACGCAACATATGGAGTTGTAATCTTTCCTCTGCTTATACTCCTCACCATTTTTCATATGAAAAAACCAAACAATCACACAAGAAGAATTCTACATCTTGCCGTGGGTTTTGGTGCACTTGTATCAATTTATTTCCTATATCTTCAAGTATTTGTAATAAAAGCTTTTTGTGAATTTTGTATTGTAATTGACATTGCGCTTCTCATAGGACTTGGTTTTATGTTCTATCTTTGGGAACATTAATTAAATAATTCAAATGGTAGAAAAAATAATTCAACAGGGAGCTGAAGCATCTATTATTCTTGATGAAAATAGAATAATCAAAAGAAGAATAAAAAAATCTTACAGGCTTGATATTCTCGATGAAAGAGTCAGGAAACAAAGAACTCGCTCTGAAGCAAAGCTAATTGAAAAGGCATCAAAAGTTATTCCTGTTCCAAAATTAGAAGAAGTTGACGAAAAAACCAAAGAGATAAAGATGCAATTCTTAGACGGTCAAAGACTTTCCGTTCATCTTGATTCTCTGCCTTTAACTAAACAAGAGAAGATATGCAAACAAATTGGAGAAAACATCGCGAAGCTTCATGATGTAGAAATAATTCACGGAGATTTAACAACGAGCAATATGATTTTACAGGGCTCAAAAGTTTATTTTATAGACTTCGGACTGGGTTTCATAAGCCCAAAGGTTGAAGACAAAGCAGTTGATTTACACGTTCTACGACAAGCCCTAGAAGCAAAACATTTCAAACACTGGCAAGACTTGTTTGCACAAGTTCTTGCAGGTTACGCTATATCAAAAAACCATAAAAAAGTCCTCGAACAATTCAAGAAAGTTGAAACTCGTGGAAGGTATAAAGAACAGTATTAATCATTTAGCATTCTTTAGACAATACTTTAACAAGCCGTATTGAGAGGTCCCGAAAAAACTCAAATTATTATTTTTTCTCCATTTCTTAAGAGAAAGATCACTTACACTCTTCAAGTCTCTATTTATTGCTCGATACATCATTAAAGCGTCATCAAAAGTTATTTCTTCAATAGGCTTTCTTTCAAACTGAGAGATACTCCTGATTAACATGCTCGGCACCCCTAATTGACAAGAAATTTCTCTCTTATCACCCCTATTCACTAAAATATATCCATTCATAACCTCTTCTTTTTGGCAATATTTGAGCAAGTCATCTTTAGTTAGAAGTTCCATCTGTTTCTCAGAAAAATAGCATTTATTAAAATTATTGTGGCTATTTGAAAGAATAGCCCCACTCGGATTCGAACCGAGGTTTCAGCCTTCAAAGGGCCGCGAACTTGACCACTATTCTATGGGGCTTTGGAGATTCCAAATCTTAACTTTGTTCAGATGCCTCGAATTTTTGAAACCAACTTCATTTAAAAATTTTCTCAATTCCGATTTTTTAGTGATTACTATGTCTTTTCCTTTAGTTATCTCTGAAACACCTATTCCTAGAGATAACAACCCTTTCCTTACATCTTTTAGTAAGGTATTGTTATAATTAGTAAAACAAATTTGATGAGAATTTTGATTTGTTAATTTGTAAACTGAACCGTCCGTATCAAATAGTCCTCTAAGACATGCCTTGAGATAAGAGTCTTTTTCTTTAATCCAAGAGGGAATTGTAACCTGATTTTTTATTTTGTTACCATGATTTAGCCCATTAGAAATAAAAAAGTTTACCAATTGCTTGCTAGAAACCACTATATGCCTTCCATTGCTATCTTTAGGTAATTTTTCTTTGGGTTTTACGCCGAATAATTCTTCAAATAAAATTGAAATATAATTTAGGTGATATTCCTTGTCTAAATTCTTGTCACCTGCGATGTTAACTTGATAAACACCAATCTTCTTTCCTTTTTTGTAATAATTTATATTTCCATCTCCCAAGATAATGCCTATTAATTCAGCAAGCTTCTCGCTTCGTTCAGGTGTTCTTATTTTTATGGTAGACCCTAGAGAGTTAAGCCCTCCTTTAGATTGTCCCCAGAAAGTGTCTAGCTTATTTATAATGAATCTGTCAAAATTTCTATTGGTGATGGTGCTTAATTTAGAGTATAATTCTTCAGAAATTAATCTTCTCTCATTCTTCAAATCTCGATTTAAATAATCAGCCCCCATCCCAATTTTTTTAGCTAACTCTTTCCATGTTGAATCACCTTTCGCTAATAAGATTAATTCTTTTTGCTTTCCTTTCTGCAGCTTTATTTTCACAGATTAAGTAAGAATCAGATATTTATATACTTTTTGACCGCTACACCACATTCGAATCCTGGCGGGGCTAGGTGTATATTCTTCTAGATATAAACTTAAAAACTCAATTCATAAGTTATTTTATGACAAAAGACTTAGAGCTGACTGTTGGTGGTTTGCCTGTTGTTTCAGAAGAAACTTTTTTGGAGGTTGTAACCACATATCCTTTAGTTTCAGGAACTAACAATCCTGAAACAAGAATGAGGATAGAAAAAGAAAATCCTCAGATAGCAGAGGTAGTCAGAATAGGTATATCTGCTGCACCAAACCTTGCAGCTGGAGTATACTTCGAAATGGGATGTCAAATCACTTATGAACTTTTAAGAGCTCAGGGTATTTTTAATAAAGAATAGTCTCAAAAGTCCTAATTTTATTCCTTAAAAATTCTGTTATAAAAAATCTCTCTGTTAACTTCTTCTTGTTTTGGATCAAGACCGAAGAAGTTCCTGAAGTTGAAAGCACCTTCTTCATATTTTTCTCCAACAAGAACAGAAGCTAGTTTTTTGTATTCAATGCTTCCCTTAGACTTTGGACTGAATGTTGTCGATGGCTCCATCCTTGAAAGGGCCTTGAGAGCATTAAGATCGTAAGGGATAACTGCAAGAACAGGGACATCTAAAGTTTCTTCAATACTTGAGATGGAAATTTCAAAATCTTTTCCATGAACTTTGTTTAAAACAATTCCAGAGATAGGAACGCCTCTCTGTTTTGCCAATTTCACAGCTTTCATAGTAGCGGTTAATGTTGGATGATCCGGCGTTGTTATAGCAATAACTTGATCAGAAGCAAGAATGACCGATAGCGATTCTTCAGCTATAGATGGCCCGGAGTCTATAAGAATAATGTCATAATTTCTTTTTAATCCGTTAATTTTGTCCTTTAATCCAAGAGGGCTGGTTTCTGCTCTTTCAAAGATGGAAGCAGGCATCACATCAAAGTTTCCATGTTGATATATGGCATCTTTTGGTCTAGCCATTCTGTTCAAAACGTGATGTAGTGTTCTCTTTGGATCAACAATACCAAGATGAAGTCCAAGGCTTGGAGAGGACAAGTTTCCGTCGACTAAAAGAACTTTTTTTCCAATTTCTGCAAATGCAGCTCCGAGGGCCGCAACAACACTAGTTTTTCCAACACCGCCCTTCAAACTTATCACCCCTATTACTTTCCCCATCCCATTAATAAAATTTTAATGTTTAAATTCTTTTACTTTTGAAGCACACATAAGATTTAAAAACAAACTCCTTTATCTAATAAAATGCAGAAAAAAGCGAAAGCGAAAAAACGAGAAAAAGTGCCTTCAAAGAAGGTTTCTCAAGAAGAATTTGAGAAAAAAGTCTTAGAATTAGCTTCTACAGGACTAACAAGCGAAAAGATTGGAGAAGCCCTAAGAAGAGAAGGAATTCACCCTAAAGAACACGGAAAGAATATATCTTTAATTCTAAAAGAAAAGGGAAAATATGTATCTCCAGACCTGAAAAACGTGGAAGCTCAACTTGAAAAGATAAAGAAACACTTTGAAAAGAACAAACAAGATAAAAGAGCTTTGAGAGACAGAGAAAGAACATTCTCAAAATTAAGAAAGCTTAAGAGATACCATAAAGTACCTGATGTTAAAGTGAAAAAGTAGACGGAATTATTCAAAGTAATTTTTAAGAAGAGGATTATACAATATGATAAAAGAGGGTGAGCTAATTTCTGAAAGTCTCGAAGAGAGCACTCCACTTTTAGAAGGATATAAAGAGAATATTTCTTTGGAAGAAAAAATAAAAAGAGTTTCAAAAATATTTCTTCAAAAATCAGAAAGCAGTGAGGTTGTAGTTGTTAGCCACTTTGATACTGATGGAATAACTTCTGCAGCTATTATGACTAAATGCCTAAGAAGATTAGACAGAAAGTTTTCAGTAAAAATTGTGAAGTCTTTGGAAAGTCCGTTTATTCATTCTCTTCCAAAAAATAAAATAATTCTTTTCCTCGACCTCTCTTCAGGGAGTTTAGGCCACATACAAGAAGCTGGATTGAGCAACGTTTTCATAATAGACCACCACGAACTTGATCGTGAAATTCCAAGAGAGGTTGAGATAGTCAACCCCCAGCTTCATCGCAAAGAAAAAATAAGTTCATCGGGGCTCACTTATCTTTTTTGCAAAGAGATAGATCCTGAAAGTAAAAAGTCTGCAAAACTTGCAGTCCTTGGAATGATTGGAGACTTGTTAGAAAAAGAAATAGATAAACTCAACAACGGAATATTAGAAGACGGAGAGATAAAGAAAAAACGTGGGCTTCTAATTTATCCGTCAACAAGACCAATAAACCGTGCTTTGGAGTATTCTTCAAATCCGTATATCCCCGGAGTCACTGGAAATTCCCTTGGAGTTCTTGAACTTTTAAGAGAAGCCGGTTTAGAAGCCACAAGGGGACAATACAGAAGTTTAATGGAAATAACAGAAGATGAAATGAAAAGACTTGTAACAGCAATTGCGATTAGAAACCCTAAAGCTGCTGGAGAAATTGTTGGAGATATATTCTTAATCAAATTTTTTAACAAATTAGAAGATGCAAGAGAACTAAGTGCAATGGTTAATGCCTGTTCAAGACTTGGACAAAGCGGTGTTGCTTTGCGATTCTGTATGGAAGTTCCAGGTTCGAGAAAAGAGGCGGAAGAAATTCATATAAAATACAAACAGCACATAATTTCTGGACTTGATTTTGTTTCAAAAGCTGACAAGGTTGTTGGAAAAAGTTTTGTGATAATCAATGCTAAAGATCAGATAAAAGATACTATTGTTGGAACCATAGCAAGCATTCTTTCAAACTCTTCTGTTTACGAAAAGGGAACAGTTATAACAACAATGGCATACTACGACGACAAAATAAAAGTTTCAGCGAGAGTTTGTGGCAGAAACGCAAGTGGAAGTCAAAGAAACATTAGAGAAATCCTCAGCGGAGTTATGAATGAGGTAGGGGGAGAGGTGGGTGGACACGAATTCGCCGCAGGATGTATTCTAACAAGAGATAAAGAAAAGCAGTTTATTGAAGTTCTTAGTAAGGCTCTTGAAATAGAATTTGTAAAGATTTAAAACCTCTTTTTCTCTTCCTAAAATATGACACTAGAAGAAGGAGAAATTGTTTTTTGCACTGTTGACAGAATAATAGGAACAAATGTATTTGTAAAACTCCTAGAAAACAATAGAGAAGTAGAAGGCTGTATTGTTATGAGTGAAATTGCACCAGGAAGAATAAGGAACATAAGAGATTATGTTGTTCCAAAGAAACAAATCGTTTGTAAAATCTTACGAATTTCTGGAGACAGAATAGACCTTTCCTTAAGGCGTGTAACACTTAAGGAACAAAAAGAGGTAAAAGAAAGATACAATCAAGAGAAGAGTTATGAAAGCATACTAAAAAGCGTTCTTGGTGAAAATGCTGAAAAAATAAAAGGAATAATTTCTAAAAACGGAAAAGTCTACGACTTCTTAAACGAAGCAAAAGAGAATCCTAAAGAACTTGAAGAATTAACAAGTAAGGATGATGCAAAAAAAATACTTGACATTATAAATGCTCAGCAAAAAAAGAAGAAAATTGTGTTAAAAAGAGAAATATCCTTAACAGCGACGGACACTCTTGGAATTGAAACAATAAAAAAACTCTTAACAAACATAAAAGAGGCAAAAATAAGTTACATCTCTGCTGGAAATTACGTTCTAAAAATAGAATCCGACGACTTAAAGAAAGCAGACAATGAACTTCGAGATATTCTTGTAGAACTTGAAAAAGATGCAAAAAAAGTAGGGGCAGAGTTTAGCATTATCAAGAAGTAAAACCAATTCTCAAATTTTCTTTAATTTTTCTCTTGTCTGAAACCAACAATCACAAAACTTAAAAAGATATTTTTTAGTGAAGTTATATGAAAGAGATGAATGATTTTAAAGTAATAGTTCTCGGCATCATATACGACCCAAAGAGGAAGAAAATACTTATTGGCAAGAGAGAAAATGATCCTTTTGTTAAAAAATTAGGATGGACTCCTCCTGGAGGAAGAGTTTCCCACGGTGAAGACTTGGAAATTTCTCTTAAAATCAAAGTCAAAGAACAAACGGGACTTGAAGTAGCAAATTTAGGGCATATTTTCTCAATGATTCCTAAAGAAAAAAAGGATTTCATGCTTGTTATCCACCTCTGCGAGGCCGTCAAAGGAAAAGAGAAGGTTGGTGGCAATTTAAAGGAGCTAAAGTGGGTCAATCCTGAAGAACTTGATAATTACTTCAACATAGCTTACCATCCTCATTTGAAAGAGTACATTCTTAACCTGAAATGAAACTCCGTAAATGCAAATCTTGCGAGAGCTACACTTTAAAGGAAGTTTGCGACAAATGTAAAGGAAAAACTTCTGACGCCCATTACAAATTCATAAAAGTACGTTCTCAAGAAAACCAGGAAACAAAAGTCAAGAATTAATCCAAACTAACTATTAATTTTCAACAGGTTATTTCATTAACTTTTTATCTTTGCCTTGTGTTACTATGCCAATTCTTTCTGCCCTATCTCTTCCTTCACAATTTCCATATCTTTTTCCCACAAACCAATAAGACTTCTGTTGTAAATAATCGCCGCAGGATGAAATAAAGGTATGAGCTTTATTTTAACTCCATGAAAGTCCATTATTCTTATTTTCCCATGAACTTGTGTTATTCCGGGCATTTTGTCCATCCTTTCAACCTCGCCATCAGAAAGAAAGAACTTAGTAGAATAATTTCCCAAAGAACAAACCACCTTTGGCTTTATTTCCTTTATTTGTTCAATCAACCAAGGCGTATGGGCCTTTATTTCTTCTGGGCTCGGACCCCTATTCTCTGGCGGGCGATATTTTAGTATATTAGTGATATACACGTCATTTAGAGCCAACCCTACTTTAGAAAGCAAAATATCAAGGTTTTTCCCTGCTGCACCAACAAAAGGCTTGCCTTGTTCGTCCTCATTGCGTCCTGCTGCTTCACCAACAAACATGATTTCAGCTTCAGCATTCCCTTTTCCAAAAACAAGGTTGAGAGCACCCTCTTTTAAGGGAAGGTTTGCTTTCCTGCAATCCTCTTCAAGTTTGTCAAGGATTTCCTTCTTACTTAGCATTTTTAGTCAACATTTTTAGCATGTTTATGTATTCTGGCTCAATTAGATTTAGAAGAAAAGATTATTTTTAAGAATTTGGATTCAAATTACTCCCCCATCAATAAAAAATTTTAATAGTAAAAGCACTATGTAAGCTTAAATTAAATTGATTTTACCAAATTAAAAGGTTCAAATCAATCTTAAAAATCTAATCCTACTTCTTCCTTACTACAGCCCAAATCAACAATGCAAGAACAACAACCCCTATAACAACCCAAAGCCATGTAAGATTACTACTACCGGCATTTCCAGTTGTTCCATCGCTGCCAGTACCTGCATTATCACTTGTAGCAACATTCTCTGATATTGCGAAGTAACTAAAGGAGCTTACCTCAGCATCATAGTAATATGAAGTACTGTCTTCAGATGAAAGAGTTGTTGAAAGTTCATTCCATTTCTTTCCAGTTTCATCAAACTTGGAAACAATAACCTTGTTCTTATCAGAGACTTTTGATTTCTCAACTTTGAATTGAACTTTTGCAGTAGCCAACTTGTCTGCAAGATTCTGAGTACTTATTTGAACATACTGATAAACTGTTCCAGTCTTTGCAACTGAAACTGCAGCAGGTTTAGTGTCATACTTTGTTACAGTAACCTGAACGTTTTGCGCAGGGTTATTTACTGTTATTTCTATTTGTTTCACTCCAGTTGTAGCATCTGCGAATTTCACAACAGAAGCTACTCCAGGTTTTATTTCAGAAACAGTGTTAGTAACTGGTTTTGGTGTAGTTGATGCTCCACCACCGCCAGCACCACCGCCACACGCGTTTGTAGAGAATGTTTTTGTTGCAGAACCAGTGTTTCCTGCGACATCAGTACAAGTAACAACATAAGTATAGGCATTTGCACAACTTAATCCAGATTCTGTCAAGCTCGTTGTTCCTGAAACAGTTGCTCCAGATCTATCGACTGTGCAAGAACTTGTTGCAGTATAAGTATCTGTTAATCCTATATTAAGTGTTAATGAACTTTTATCAGAACTTGCCAAAGAAAGTTCAACTTGGGGTCCTGTTCCGTCAATGAAGACTGCTTGTGTAGCATTTACTCCAATAAGATTTGCATTCCAATATGTTGTATTTCTACCCGCATATATGTTAATTGTCTGGTTTGCTTCTGCAATGCCCTTCAAAGATAATGTAGTTGTATTACATGTTCCAACAGTATTATCGGCATTGGGAGTCACAGAAAGGGTTTGATTTGTTCCATTAACATTGACCATACAAACAGTTCCTCGAGTAATGTTAATATCAGCAACCGAAATATTTATTGTAAGATTAGTATTTGGGAGTTTTAGTGTCCCATTGACATATCCTACTGAAATTATCGTTGGTGCTGTATTGTCTATTACAATTCCGGTCGCATTTGTTGAATTTAAAGCAGCAACTCCTGCTGCTGTTGTATTTACTGCTGTTATATTAAATATAGAAGAAGAAACATTTGCATTTAATGCTGAAGTGCTAAATGCACAGGTAACATTACCATTCGTGGCAATAGAAGTATTACCACATAATGTTGCCCAGTCACCTAATGTTCCATTCCACCATTTAACAGTAAAGTTATAAGCACCAGTAATATTCGTTACATTCGCAATAACAGTGAATGTTCCAGTTATATTAGCACTTGCCACAGGGTTCAGTATAGTAAAATTAGTTACCTCAGCACTCACAAAACTCGTTGAAACTAAAATAATTGCGAATAAGAACAAAATTCCCAGAACATTAAAATTTTTATTTCTCATCTTCATCCTCTTTACTGTTTATCTTAATTTCATAACCTTTATAAATATTTCTTTTGGGAAAAGTTTTGGGGAAATTTAAATCTGCTTTTAATTACCTTATTTTTATTCTGCGAGGACAAGAAATATATAGACAGCATTTGTTTATTTAAAAATAAAAAGCCCTCATAGTTAAACGGATATAATTTTTCCTTGCGGAGGAAAAGTTCGAGGTTCGATTCCTCGTGGGGGCATTTGCATAGCAAATGAACACTGACGAAATTTTCCAATTTCAGTCTGTGGTGGCGTTAATCCTCAAGCTTCAAAAAATGAAGCAACAGAAGATTTATAAACATTCATTAATAATGAATAATTATTCACTTTAAGTGAAAACTATAAGATGATACCTAAAAACACGAAGAAGATAATACTCTACTTACTGAGAAATCTGGAACTGGTTAATATTAATCAGATTTCTAAGAAGTTAAGTATAAGTGTAGGCAGTGCATTTAAAATTTTAAAAGATTTGGGGAAGGATAATCTCGTCTTATCTTCTAACTTAGGAAATGCTAAGTTCTATCGAATTAATTTAAACAATGAAGAAACAATGAGATGGTGTGAAATTCTTCTGTCGGAAGAAAGAAGAAACCTAAAGGGATACCCTAAAGTCTATGCAGAAGAAATACAAAAATTTGAACAAGCAGAGTTAATTATTTTATTTGGCTCTGTTCTGAGCAACAAAGATTTTAATGATGTAGATGTTTTGTTTATAACAAGCAAACCTAAAGAAATTACAAAATTTTGTTTAAATCTATCGAAGATAAGAACAAAACCTGTTGTTCCATTGATTCTAAAGAAAGAAGACTTAATTAATGAAATAAAAAACAAGAAAGAAGTAGTTTTAGATATAATCAAAACAGGGATTATATTAAAGGGTGAATCAGCGTTATTAAAGGTGCTAAAAGATGTCAAACAGCAAAGATAGATTAAGTTGGTGTCTTGAAAATGAAAAGAGAATGAGAAAGATTAAGCCAAATGATAGTCTTTCTAAAGAACATATAGGGAAGGCAAAACATAACTTGAAAGCATCCGATTATAACATTCAAGGACACTTTGATGACTGGGCTGTTTCTCAATCTTATTATGCAATGTATCATGCGCTTTTAGCAATTCTGTTTAAGAAAGGTTTTGAATCAAAAAATCACGAATGCACAATAAGCACAGTAGAATTTTTAATTGAAACTAAAGAGATTAATTTGGATATGGAAGATTTATCTTTTATCAGAACAACTGAACAGATGACTACTAAAGACGCCAAGTCATTAAGAGAAGAATTTCAATATGGAACAAAAACAGATGTAAACAAAGTTCTACTGACTGAACTCCTACAAAAATCTAAAGTTATTGTTGAGAAAATAGAAGTTATATTAAACGAGATGTAGATTAAATCTCAAATAGTAGGGGGAAAACGTTGGAGACTTAATCTTTAGGGTTAAGTAATCGTGGGGCATATTTAATTCAAGACTTATTTTTTCTTCTTTAATCGAATCTTTGTATAAACAGCTGACTCTAAATCTTCAAAGAGACTGTTAAGCACTAAGGCAAACGAATGAATTCTAATTTTTTTAGGAAATTTTCCCATATAACTAATCTCCTTGACTATTGGAAGTTTTTCTACTAAATCTGCTCTCTTTAGACCATCGCTCTCTAACCAATCTTTCCAAAATTTGATTTCATAGTCTCCAAATTCTTTATTCTTCTTTTTCATCTACCAAAAGAGACTCTTTAATTTTTAAGTTTGTGCTTTAATTTATGAATGAAAAGAACCATTTCCTTTTTACCATTTATTTACTCCAACTCATCAACAACGCCAGCATCAGTAACGTGAAATATTGTTTCGGTGTCTGGAAGATTTGGAGAATCAATAAGTTTTGCAACTCTGCTTCCTTGTTTTCCACGACGCAAATAAATTCTGTAAGTTGAAGCGTGTCCTACAATATGTCCTCCGATTGCCGTCGTTGGGTCTCCAAACATTTGTGCAGGGTTTGCCATAACTTGATTTGTAACATAAACTGCAAGATTATGTGTCTCTGCAAGTTTCATAAGTTGATGCATATACCTATTAAGTTTTTGTTGTCTGTCTGCTAATTGTCCTCTTCCAGCAAACTCTGCTCTAAAGTGGGCAGTCAAAGAGTCAACAATAAGAAGTTTTATTGGTTCCCCATCTTTAATCATTTCTGCAACTTTATCAAGCAAAAGAATTTGATGATCTGAATTAAAGGCACGAGCAACAAAAATATTTTTGAGAACCTTATCGGGATTTAGTTCAAGTTTTTCTGCAATCTGCTTTATTCTTGAAGGTCTAAACGTTCCTTCAGTGTCCATAAAAACGCATTTTCCGTTTGCCCCACCCATATCAATAGGATACTGAACATTAATTGCTAGAGTCAACCCAACTTGAGTCTTTCCACTTCCGTAAGCCCCGAAAGCCTCTGTGATGGACCTGCTTTCAATACCCCTCCCCCCTAAAAGATTGTCAAAGTTTTTGCTTCCAGTTTTTATGTAAATTATATTCTCTCTTTTTTTTGCATATTCTGCCCCATCAACAAACCCCAAGTCTAACATCTTTCTTGCTGCTTGAATCGCTTTCCTTGCAACAGCAGGACTAATGCCAGCAGTATCCCCTAAATCACTAGGAGTCATTACAGCAATTGTCATTAAGTCATAAATTCCTGCGGATTCAAGCTTCGCGGAAACAGCAGGCCCTATACCAGGTAAGTCGGTAATTTTTGGTTCTTTGTTCTCTTTTCCTTCTTTGTTTCTTTTCCCTTCTTCTTTTCCGTCTTCTTCCTCAGAAATAGCTTCTTTAATTTTTTTAACTTCGTCCTTAGATGTCATAAAAACCAAAGCGTTAACTTCTTTATAAAGATTTTTTGCCTGCGTGATATATATTGATAAGACAGGGATTTTGTAGAAACTTCTGAGGCCCTTGATGTAGGAAAGGGATGGATAATTATATCTCTGTAACGGACAATGTTTTTTAGTAGTTACATATTTCTATAACTTCTAGGATGTCTGTCTCTGTCTATATTCTTAGAAGAATATCCAACTATAAATAAGCAACCTATGATAATAAAAAAGGATATTACATCCTGATTAAAGGACACATCAAAATACCACACATAAAAAATCAGTGCGGCAAGGATGACAAAAAGAATAATTTTGGGGGTAAAACTTCTTGGCTTAGCAGGGTTACTTTCAGCCCAATCAATTAAAAACATTAAAACTATTGCGACAGTAAAAACTATTGTATTCTGGCTAAACTCAACATGAAAATACCAAATATAACCTATAAGCGCAGCAACTATTGCCAAAAGAAAAATCTTAGTTTTAAAACCCATTTGAAGTATAATTATTTGTTCTTTAAAAATGTTCTCATGTTTTTGTTTTCTACTTTTTCTCCAACCCAGCAATCACTAAATCAATATCAACATCTTTCAAGTCGTTTACAATAAATTCCGGCGTATTGAAAAAAGCGTTGTTTCTAACATTTCCAGAGAAAACCATTTCCTTTCCAAGAATAGCTTCTTTCTGTTGAGATAAAACTTCTAAATTTTCAAGGTCGGTCATTCCTAGCTTGCCCATAACATCATGAAATAATACTGCCCTTATTGATTCAGTTCCATCATCAAGAACAAGGCTAGCAACTGCCCTCTTCTCTGGAACAACTTTTTCATGAGTCAGGCATACCCACGCATCTCCATCGCTTGTTACTTTCTTTTTACATCCAGGACAAACATTAAAAAATTTAGGTTCGAATGCTTGGACTATGAAGGCTCGCGTTGAAACATTTTCCCCGTTTTTGAAGTCAGAAATATTTTTTTCCCTTACAACTTTCGTCGTAACAACTTCACTAATAATCTCGCTGCTTGGTTTTATTTGAGAAAAATTTCCTAGGTGCAGTTCGCTATCTCTCATAGAAGCATTTCCAATTTCAACAACCGTTCCTTCTTTTATCTCTCCTTTTTCAATCAATGCAACATGATTAGTATCCCACAAAACTACTTTTATATTAGAAGTATTATCAGCAATCCAAAAATTCGCAACTTTACTTTCATCTCCTTTCTTTGTTTTGAAACTCCTCACGGGGAAAAGATTTATCACTTTTCCAACAACACTTACATTCCTCATTCCCGGAAGCAATTCATCCACCTTCAACTTCTCGCCTTCAAAAGAAACTCCAAGTTCAGAAGCAACTACTTGTGCTGCCCCTTCGGGACTTATTAATCCTGAAAGTTTTGATCTCTTTGCTTGAATTCTACTTTCAACCTCATTTACAAGAAGTCCAGATTTCGCTGCAATTTTCTCAACTATTCTCTCATAATTTCCTTGCATTTTAATTTATTAAAGTGCATGGCGGAATTTAAATTCCAGCCTGCATAAGTCAAAAAGAAATTTGATGTTTTTAAGGATTGTTATAAAAATAAACTTTTATAAACCTCTTTCTTTAGTTGAATATATGTCAGTAGTCGCAGTAAAAATAAAGCTTATGCCCACCTCACCAGCAACAGATATGAAGCTTCTAGAGAAAGATGTAATCAAATTGCTAGAAGAAGAAAAAGTAAAGAACCCCAATTTTGAGATTCAACCTATTGCATTTGGGCTAAAAGCCCTTATCATAATGTTCGGTTGGCCTGAAGATAAAGAGTTAGAGCCTCTTGAAGAAAAGTTCAGCCAAATCAATGACGTTAATTCTGTTGAAGTGCTTGATATTCGAAGGGCGATTGGGTAATTCTCTTGTTCTTAGTTAAATATATTAACATTATTTGCGACATGTATTCATGTTAACAAAAGAACAAGCCGAAGCAGTAAAGAAACAAATAATTCATCATATTGAAGAAAGTTTTCCTGAAGACAAGAAGAGTTTTGCTAGGAAAAGAATAGAGTCTATGGCTTCTGAAGAGCTTGAAGAATTTCTCAAGAAAAATAATCTTTCAATGAATCAAACAAGCCAAGAGGCTAACGGAAAGTCACCACAATGTGTTTTTTGTTCAATTATCTCTGGAGACATCTCTTCCCACAAAATTGATGAGAATGAGTTTGCAATTGCAGTTCTAGAAATAAATCCAATTTCTAAAGGGCATATTCTTGTTATTCCAAAAGAGCATTCTGCCAGTCACAAGAAAGAACAAAAGAAGAGTATAGAAAAATTAGTAAAAGACATCTCAAAATTATTAGAACAAAAGCTAAAACCAAAAAAAGTGATAATTTCTCATTCAAATCTCTTCGGACATGGAACAACAAGTGTAATTCCTCAGTTCAATAATGAAACAGCAGAATCAGAAAGACATTCTGCAACTCCCGAGGAAATTTCAGAATTGCAAAAGCTTCTTTCAACGAGAAAAGAAAATCCTACAAAAAAAGTAGAAAAAATAAAAGTCAAGAAGTCAAAGCCTGAAAGAATTGAAGAAAAAACTTGGCTTCCAAGAAGAATTCCTTAAGGCTCGCATTTGCTCGCTACGCTCGCTTTAAAAATTAAAAAATTAACATAGTGAAATCAAGCTTTTATTATTAAAAATTTTTTCTACGTTCATATTTTTGTTTTAGAACAAAAGTTGCCAATTTCCATTTTTCCAAAGCCAAGTAAATATTAAAAAACTAATCAAAAACGCTGGAGAGAAAGGAATTCCATGCCTTATTAAAACAAACTTCTGACTTTTTTTCAGCTGTTTAATTTGTTCTTTCGCCAGCCCATCCCATGTTGCCTTTATCACTTTTCCTTTAACACGAACATCTTTGTAAAGCCAGTCTCCTTCGGTAAGTTCACTTGTTCTCGTCTTCTTTATCATGCATGATTCATCAACTGCCTTGGCATACATGTAAACATAAGGGATAAAGAACACAACTACTGCTAAATAGACTAAAATTTCATCTAAGAAGAAACCTACAACAGACAAGAGGAGTGCAAAGAACAAAACTAAAAAACTTGCTTTAAAGTGGGTTTTAAACTGCTTTCTAAATTCTTTTTTGAATTGTTCAAAGTTTCTTATACTGAAAAAAAGACTCCCTAATAAACTGTACACCGCCCCAACAAGGAGAAAGATAATAAAAAATATTACAAAAAACTCGAGATTCCTCGTGAAACTTTCTTGAAGAGGAAGAATAGCCCCTAATGCAATCATCAGTTTTGCATCTCCTCCTGCGAACATCTTTCCATAATAAAACGCGTTTCCCAATAAAAAGAAAATACCAAGTCCAATCAAGCCTTGATAAAAAAATCCAAAACCTTGCATGGAAAACAGCGAATAAAAAAACCTAAAGCCAAGAGCAAAAACAATCAACGAAAAGTTAAGCCAGTCTGCTATTTCTCTTTTCCTCAAATCCTGAACAACTGCAAAAGTCATCCAAACCAACGCAAGTGAAAATAAGAAAATTGTTTCTATCATAATATAAATCAGAAAACTAAATTTATAAAATGCACGAATAAGATTAGTTAAAAGCAGTGTTAATAGAATAAAATCAAGATGTTAAGATTAAAAGTGATTTAACTAGAGTTTTTAATTTTTATCTTCTCTTAACTCTTCCCTTTCCGCCAGCTCGATAAGGATGTTTCTTCCTTTCCTTTCTTTTATCTTTTCCCTTATTTCTTCTCTCTGATGAAACATAGTCTGACATGATTCAGTAAAGAAGGTTCAATTTAAAAAAGTTGGGATGAGGTTGTTAAGGGCTTAATATAAACACAAGGCTAATAAAAAATTAGTTAGTAGAAGTTACAGTGTACAATGTTTGCTATTAAAATTAATCGGGGAGTTTTAAGCACAACTGATAGAAGAACAAGCTTCGATGTCATAAGCAGAGTACTTTGCATCAGAAGAGAAAGTTTTACATGTTCCTTTCCTGTCAGCTTCAGCAAGTCCATCAGCTTTCAAAGTTCTTGGTGCAGTACAGAAATCATACTGACTTCCTGTTGCACATGCAGAACCACATGCAGTAACTACATTTTGAACATTATTTGAAGGTAAGAAAGGAAGAACTTTATCCCATCCTATTCTAAATCCTAAAACTAGAACAACAAGAACAATAACACCGAGAATTATTAAAATAATAGTAGTCGTGCTCATCTCTTGAGCTTTCTTACTCTTAGGCAAAAATCCGCTCCCACCACCAAAGATACCACCTGTTTTCTTAGTCATATTAGATTCAGGGTTATTTTGTTTAAAAATGTTTTTGTTCATGATTGTTCACAATCTACTAAGGAAGATTATACCTTACAGACACACCATCTTTTTCCATTTGAATAAATTGACCCTGAACATCAGATTTAACTCCTAAGAGTTGTTCTATTTCGCCTTGGCTCATTCCAATGCTGCTGTAAAAAGATATCTTTTCTTTTTCTATTGCTACTTTTTCTGGGAGGTCAATTGAGTTAAAGTTATTTTTTGTAGCTTTGTTTGAAATATAAAAACTCAAGATAGCAAGAAGGCACACTGCAAGGACTCCAATCACAAGAATTACTATTGGAATATCTCCGCGTCTGTTTTTTATTCTTAGATTTTTCATTTTATTTTTTCCCGTAAAGCATGAGGTTGAGATTATTTTGCTCATCTAATTTAATTGTTTGTGAAACATGTGGACTTGAAGGGCTGAACTCTTCCTTTACGCCGAACCCTCTTCTTCCAAAGAAACTGTTTTCGGAAGAAAGTCCTTGGTTGTCAATTACTCCAAGCCATACTTTGGAGTATTCATTTGAGTAATATCCAGAGAAAACCTTTATTGAAAGATTCCCATTAGCCTCACTAAAAAACTTATCTTGTTTTATTTGTTCATAAATCGTTTTTCCACCATCATCTTTAGTCAGGGTATAAGAAAGCAAAGACTTTGAAGCCAAAACATCTGTCGTTTTAATATTCTTTACCCCGCCACCCTTACTAAATGCGAATGAGACGGAAAAGATAGATATTGCAAGGATGACGACTATGGCTATAGTTGCAACAAACCAGGTTATAGTATCACCTACTTGTGCTTTATTATTTTGTATTTTAGTTTTATTTAACATTTTTCTCAGTTTTCCTCACCACAGAAAGGATGTTTACTTGATATTGATTATTTTGTTTGTCGATTGAGTAAAAGCTTCTGTTCAAACATGTTGGAGAATTCTTCGATGCAGGTTCACAAAAATCTTTCAAATTAGAATTTCCTGCTGACACTTCAACAACCTTTACTTTAGAATTAAACTCGAGAACTTCTAATTTAACATAAAATTGCTCTTGAGTTTTCCAATCGTAAGCGTCTTCAACTTCAAAGTTTAGACGGCATTTAGTCATGAAACCATTTTGAAATACAGGAGTTAAAACTTCTTCATTAAGATAACCATTAGTTGAAACACAGTCTGCAATTCTATTTGTCAGTACATTTGCTTCCAGTTCTCTTATATCATAAGGCTTTCCGTAAAAAGAAATCACCATGTATGAAATTCCAGCAGCAACTAAGAATAAAATTACAAACCAATAAACAGAGATTATCTTATCTCCACCTTTTTTATTTTTCATTTTTCTCCTATAACAAAGTAATACCCTTTGTTGTTTGTGGTATCAAAATTAGCCTTTACATTTACGTCGTTAAAAAAAGAATAACTTCCCAAAGAATTTTCTGCTCCTTTTTCACGAAGCTGAACCTTTACTGTATTGCCCTCGATAAATACAATCTTATCAAGAGGCCACTTTTCTTTTTTGGCAATTTTAACAGCATCTTCCATGTTTAAGCTGATTGTCATTCCTGGTTTTGCAGAGTCTATAAGAAGAGCTATTTCTTTTGAGTATCTTTCCTCGAGAACTGCTGCACTTCCCATCTTGGAGAACAAAAACAAAATCAGAATAGACAGGAAAACGATATTCAGAATAATAAAAATAAGATTCTCTGTTAAAATATTTCCTTTTTTGTTTTTCAGAATTTTCATTTTATGCTTTCGTTATGAACTCGTCACATCCAAATTGTGAATTGATACCATCAGATTTTAGGTAGTAGGGATAAATGAAAACATCACTCGTAGCTTTTCCCCAGTATGCACCCTGCTTCACACCAGTAACAACTGCGTATTTTCCATCACTTATGATTAAGTCCTTGTCTAAGTCTACTTGTAAATAAGAAATCTTGCTCTGAAAGTCATTTATATCGTTAGAACCGTAGAGATATGAAAAATAAGTTCTATCTCCTTTTTGGGTTGAACTCAAGTAGTTATAAAATTCTCGATAGGTTATTTGTGCGTTTTTGTCTGAAACATCCTTATCAAATTCAACCACAGAGCATACAGCGCAGCTATCCGTTCCCCATCCAGACCTATCGCTAATTCCCAAATAGTTCGCTTTCCCCTCCCCAAACTGCCACCAACAATCAGACATCTTATCTGCAAGAACTTTCATAATTGCTTCTTTGTTCGAAGCATCCACCTTTACATTTGAAGAAGAGCTTAAGCCAGCGCAATCACTTCCTCCCGACACGCAAGTGTAATCTGTTCTGCAATCTAATGAACCAACAAAACCTTCAGTTTTTGATTTTAAAACAACAGAGTTGTGGCAAATTTCTTTGTTCGTTTGCTCTCCGAGATTTAGCCTAAAAAAAAGAATAAGGATTACAACAAAACTAACAATAATAACAATAAGCCCTACGAGTTGTGCCGTTGTCAATTCTGCTTTTTTATTCATTTTATTTTCACCCATATTCCTACCCCATAACTCCTAGTTTCCTAAGTAAAAGATAAACACCTGCAAGAGCTAATCCGAAAAACACTATCCAAGTTAAATATTTTATCAAGTCTTCAATGTTGTCCATTTTATTTTTTAAGTTTACGCTGATGAGATTATCTTACTTTTGTAGTCTACCTTAATTGTTATTGGAGGGTTCGCTATTTCAATATTTCCCCCATCTATTTGAAATTTATCTTCGGTGTTTACACATACACCCTCACCGTCACAACTTTCCGCATTATCTTCTTTACAGATGCAGATACATTTGTTCCATCCTAAATTAGAACAAGATTTTGGAAACTGAAATTGTGTAGTTTTGAACATCGCAATGCCAGTCTCAACATCATGTGGCCAAGTTCCAATATTCCATCCTTTAGGATTGTAAACGTCTATCAAAGTGCTTTCCGCGTTTATTCCTTGAACAAGAAAATCTATTGACTCTTTCGCAAACTCTAAATCTTTTGCATTTTTCCCATTATTATAAAGAGAAAAAAGGAGAAAGGCTAAAAGTCCAATAGAAATAACAGCAATTACAATCTTCAACGTTTCTTCTGCAAGTAGAAACCCTTTTTTGTTCATTTTAAAATTCCTAGTAGCACTTTAACTGGCTGATCTGGGACTGTGTTATTGAAAAAATCTATCACAGAACCTTTGAAAAAGTGATAAACTCCATAAATAACAGCAACGAAAACGAGAACACCTATAATTATTTTGATTAAATTTTCTACCGTTAGTTGTGTCATTTTATCTGAAAATATTCTTTATGTTATCTATCAAAGAAATCCCTTTTCCTTTTAGTATGAATATTGTAATCGTCAGTATAAAGAGCATTGCAACAGCCATTAAAAGCCAGATAAGGTAGTCTGGAATAATCCCTTTGACATCTCTTTTTTTCATGGATAAAAAAACAAACACGATTTAATAAATTTAACTCTTAACCCAAATTTCCGAGAACAACAGAAGTTAAGACAAACAATGCCAGAGTAGATATTACTGACGTTACAAAGAAGAGTATCATCGCACTTGTTAGGTTCTTTCCAGTCTTATTCGTTCTTTCAAGCTTATCTTCTCCAGAGTCTATTGTTACAAGAGTTCTCGTTAATATGAAGACTATCTGAATGAGATAAATCCCAATTATTAACTGAAGGAAATAAGGAGGTATCATCTTTGAAACATCAAAGATGTCCATGATTGCTCCAATGTTTCCAAAGCCAGCAGCAGACTCTCCAGAGAGTTCAGAAAGATTCAGCTTCGTTAAGATAGCAGTTATCATTGCAGCCAGTCCCACAACAACTCCAGAAAGAAGTGGAGCTAAGAAAGACATGTTGCTTCTCATGTCTGAAACAACCTCTGCAAGCATATCTCTCAATCGTTCATTAATCTGATGGATGTTTTTTACATATTCTGAAATGCTCATCATGCTTATTGCCGCAATTTGCAACCCTTTTTTCGATGATTCCACAAGAATCCTCATACTTGTAGCAATTAAATCTGAAGGATAGTAGATTATTGCACCTTTGTTAGGGTCAAATATTGCTCTTTCAACGCTCATTCCCATTTGTCTTATATTATAATTAACTCTCATAAAAAAGTCTTCAGACACTAAACCCTTTGAAGACTCTGCAATTTTTCCGAAAGCAATTTCTGGAGGAACCTCATTTCCTATTCTATTTCCCAATTGAAATAAGGAATTGTTAAATTCAGTTTCAAGTTGTTTCGTTCTTTCTCTTTCAATAATCATATCTTTTGTCCTATCTTTGAAAGCTATAGCAAAGAACATCGCAGCACCAAGAGGAATGAACATGCTGAGTATCAAAGAGCCTACGCCGAATGGCCCAGCGATTTTTCCGGCATCATTTGAAAAGCCAAAGAAATTTTCTTTTCCAAAGAACGTTAATCCAATTTGTGAAAAAGTAAAATCTTTCTGCAATCCAATCAAAGAAGGTATTGGAGTGTATTGAAATACAAAAGGTAATATTCCCAGGATTAAGAAAGGAAGTGCAATAAAGAATGCTTTCCAATAAGGTTTTTTACTTTTGTATTTGTAGTAAAGAGGATTTCTTTCAAGTAAAGAAGTCTCTCCATAACCGCCGGGGCGCAAGAAGATTATTTTGTCTGTCAAGTAGAAAACAAAGAATGGCACAATTAGATTAAACAGAATAAAAATATGAATCCAAGTTAACATTCCTCCAAGCATCGCAGTTGCAAGAGGTAATAACGCCAATCCTAAAGTAGGAAGCACAACCCCTAACATGTAAACGTTTGTTAATGGGCTCCGAACGTCATGAGTGAACTTCAACATTTTTTCATAAACTCCTTCAAGAACAACTCGCAAGGATTTCTCCAAACTCAAAATTCTACGAGAATTATCAGGCTCATACAAACTGCTTTCAATTAAATGAAATGCTTCAATGAACTCGACAGAATAATCTCTCCATGTTTCAAGGTAGTTATCTAAACTTTCCTTTATCGTTGAAAATTTTCCTATTTGAACATTGTAAAAAACTTTCTTGAAATCTAAAGCTAAGGGATAGCTTAAATGTTCTGAAGCAAACTCTACAGCCCTCTCTAAATTTGAAGTGTGTCTCATGTAAACAACAATGTACAATATTGCTGGAACCATCTGACTGCTTGCCTTCAACCGCCATTTATTCGCAAGTCTTGCCGGATAATCTTTCATAAAATAGAATGCAAAGAAGGAAAGAACAGACATTAGAAAGAAAAATAAGAACGGAAAAGAAGCAAGATTTCCATTAATTAAGACTATTGAAAAGGATAAGACAAGCCCTATGAAAAAAACACTAAGGAAAGAAACTACGCTTAGCGTCAAAGGTTGCCAAGCTTCTAAATCAAGATGTGCTATTTCAAGTTGTCTTCTAATTTTCGCTTCGTCCTTTTCTGAAACTTTTAACTTGATAAGATTCCCAAGGCTTTTACACCATTTTTCATATCTTGAAGTCTCTGGTGCCATCTCGTCTTTAAATTTAACATAAGACTGGCTGTAATCTCCGGAACCAACGCCACGAGCATTAAAAGTGGAAACTTGTGAGTCTATCTTACTTCCATATTCTCTAAGAATGTCATCAACTTCTTTTTTTTCAGGTGGCATTTTCAACTCTTTTGTAGATGATATAGAGAATAAAAACTAATTAATAAATGTTAACTTAAGAACAACCTTCACACCTTCTGCTTCTTTAATTCCTCACTAAACCACTTCAGCCAAAGAGGATAAACTTTTTCCATTAGAGGTAATCCAATTTCTTGTCGAACTTCGTCAGAAATTCTGTGGAACGCATGATTTGCTTGTGCATTAAACTCTGCTTCGAGAATTTTATAATTATTTATTCTCTTTGCAGTATTCACAATTTCTTCCTTAATTTTTGCTCTTAGCAGAATATTATCCCAAACAGCATCCCAGTTTCCAGCCCAACCTTTTACATTAGAAGCAACATCTTTGATAATCTCACTGTCGCCATTAATCAAATCTTCCGTCGGCTCCAGCTCGTCGGTTTCAACATTATACTTGAACAAATCAACAAACCCTTTTTCTTCTAAAGGATCAACTTTCCAATGTTTTCTAACTTCGGAAATTTGAACAACTCTTTTCCAAGAGTGCAATCCATCTGCGGTCTTTATCGGGTTTGCTACGATAATTATGTCCGTTGCTTTAAAACTCGTAGCAGGAACTTTAAGGTCATTAACAACTCTGTCAAAAACCCCATAAGGTGAAGCACCGTGAATCGTTCCTGCAACTACATTTGCCAACGCTCCAACCCTCATCGCTTCATACAAAGCCTGTGCTTCTACGCTTCTTACTTCCCCTATAATCAAACTGCTGTCCCCCAATCTTAAACTGGTTCTTATTCCATCATCGGCAGAAACTTCCGTAGTTGTTTTCAAAAGCGCAGACCGAACTTTCATTCTGAGGATGTCATATTTTAATTTCCTCATAGACTCAACGGGAAGTTCTAAGGAGTCTTCAATTACAATAACACGATACTTAGGAATAATTTCCAACATTAAACTTCCAAGCAAACTAGTTTTTCCGCTGCTTCTTGTACCAGCCACAAGTAGTGTTCTCGAACCATCAACCAAAAAACTTAGAAAACCTGCAGCAAGAGGATTTATCATTTTATTTTGTACAAACAAAGGTAATGTCCAAGGCTCCTCCCTATGTCTTCTAATTGCATACGACAGCCCATCTGGACTCAACGGCCTTTGTACTATCGCTATTCTCGCTCTAACTTGCCCAAGCTTTGAAGAACTTCCTAGCTCAAGTTGAGTATCAAGTATTGGATTTGCTTCATCTAACGGCCTCCCAGAAATTAATCTAAATTTCGCAGCCCAGGAGTCTATGTCCTCTTGACTTGGAATTATATTTGTTAAACATTCATCAAACTCTTGGTGACGAACAAAAATAGGAATCATTGAAACCGGTGCATTCAAAGAAATATCTTGAAGTTTTTTATCTTGAAGTAAAACTTCAATAAGCCCAAAGCCGATGGTATGCCTTACAAGAATTGTTGCCAGTTTGTTCAAGTCTTGATAAGAAACTTTCAAACCTTTGCTTTGTGCCAAATCTTGGAGCAAATCTTTTGAAATATTAAAAAAAACTTGTCTTGTTCTTTCAGTATCTGTAAATTCCTCTGCCTTTGGTTGGTGTTCTATCAATACTCCTCTTGCTAAATTCAAAAGCATTCCTTGATCCTCGGGTAAAATATTTTCCGGAGGCACTAAATGGTAAATTAATTTTGGCTCATCTCTTTTTTTTAAAATAGTTACAAGAGACGTATCGTAATCCTCACTTGAGATTTCGTACTGGTCTACAATCTCTGCTTCTTCCGGCAAATCAGAAATAAGTCTTGTAAATGTAAAATTAGGGATAACATCAGGTCGAAAAAGTTTTTCGTATATGTTTCTACTTCCTTTTTTGTAATCTTGCATATAAGGAATAGCCTCGCTGATGAGACTCAGTTTTTCCATCATCAACAAAGTTTTTTCTAACAAGCTTATGTAACTAGATTGGTCATTTCTGTATTGTGCCCCTATTTTTTCAAGATTTATTCTTGCTTGAAGAATTATTTTCCTTAACTCAAAGTAAGCGGAAATAGAATCTCTTTTCAAAAAGGAAAGGAAGGTAAAAATTTCATTATACCTATTGGGAAAAAATTGGTCATGTCCAGTTGTTAGTTTATCTTTCGAGAGAATTTTTTCTTGTTGAACAAGGTATGTGTAAAAGTGAGCAATCTCAAGCAAAAAATTTGTTTCTTTGAAATCATAGTTGTAGTTTTTTTGTTGAAGAAAAACAACTCTTGAAACATTTGGATTTTCAGCAAGAGCATCAACAGTTTTTTCCATAACCTCTGGAGATTCAGCAAGGCTTGGAACAAACGGGGCGCCCATATAATTTATGTAAAGAATGTCTTCTCCCCCTTCACGCCTAACTTCGTAAGAATAAAGTGTTTGTCCTCCTTTTCCACCTGTTTGCGCCATTATGTACTCAAAAGACTAAAGGACTTTAAAATATTTTATGTTAGGAAGAATTTAGTTTCTAATTTCCTCCGAATACTCCTTTAACCCATCGAACTAATTTTTTAAAGAAACCTACGTTCACTTCAGTGCATTTACTTTCTGAACAAAGATTGCTCTTACATTCGAAGTTATTTCCACAAGATTCATCAACATTTTTTTGTCTTACGAATTTTGTTTCATCAGAGCAGTAGTCTATGTTAGACCTATGCCCCAAATTGTAACATTTTTGCCCAACTAAACATCCATTACAATTTTCAGATGAACTTCTTTTAGATGTTGAAGGTGTTGAAGAGCTAGCAACAGCAGCAGATGCTGAAGGAGAGTTTACTAAGCTAGAAGAAGTTGTTGAAAAAGTTAACATATAGTCTTCCGTATCTTTATTTCCAGCGAGGTCAACACATCTTATATAAACTTTATTTGTGCCTGCTGACACTAAAAAACCCGCTCGGCTATGAGAAACTTTATACTGTGAATTGGAAGTATAAGTAAATGAATTTGGCATTTTATCGTATTCAACTTTTGATGTTAATGCGTATTTACATCTAGATTCTTCGTCAGTTTCTATAGATATTGTAGTTTGAGTCGTTTCTGATAGAAGAGTTCCACTCGGCTTTCCACTTGATATTTTTGGAGCAATAGTGTCTATTAAAGCTGCTGTGCCAGAAGATGCTCTATTTGGATTAACAGTCATATCTTTGGAAACAGTGCCACCAGGACCATTACACGTTAAAGTAAACTTAGAACTGTTTATTACTCCCCCACCGACACATCCAACACAGAATATACCTTTCTGGCTTGGAGTAACTAAACCATAAGAATTGAAAACATTATCGTTATACAGTGTTCCATTCCTAAACATCTGACATCTATTGATGTTAGTTGCACTCCAGTTTAAAACTACTGAACCACCAGAGACCACACTAACAGGAGCATAAGAACCGCCATAATTAAAATCAAGGGTTGGAGCAGAAGAAGAGGTTGGATTAGAAGAACAGTAAGCAGAAGGATTTGTAAAAGATATTGTGCTTGTAGCATAGGTTTCTGTACCAGTAAGTTTACATTTAACATTAAACGTGTTAAGCCCGACAGAGATAGGAACTTCTGCTCTGATGTCTAATCTATCCCCAACATTTGTAACAGAGGGCATAGACTTCATCAAGTTGTAGTCTGTACTTGTTTTAGAATATCTACACTCAGAAATTCGATTAGGCCAAACTATGATAGTTGCCTCATCCTGTCGACAATTCATATATCCAGAACCAGTATATCCACCCAACGTTCCAGAGGGCGAAGTTGAAACAATTGAAAAAGCAGGACAATCTCTTTTTTCTGTAATAACAGAATCACACGAACCACATGTCCTTGTTTGTTTATTACTACTGTCGCATGCTATAGAGTACATTATGTGCGGAGGACAAGTGGCTGCTGAAGGAGCCGGAGTACAACACAATCCACCATAACACGTTTTTGCATTTCCGCATACTGCTAAAGTATTCGTTGCAGTGCATTCTGTTCCGCCTTTCAAAAGATCTTGGCATCTTGTTTTGAAAGATTGTGATGTTAAATCTAAAGTAGGATCAAAAGCATTTCCAATTAACAAATCTTGTGCTAAAATTTTTATGTCTCCATTTCCGTAAACAGTTGCACTTCCTATTCCATAAACAAAACAAGATGAAAGAGCTTGGTCCAATCTCCACTGTCTCCATGAAGAGCCATAACCGTCTCCAACCAATCCTATATCAGCCATTTTCTGTGAACACTGAGGGATATTCATATTTTGGCATACTCTAGAAACTGATTGGGCAACAAGTGATTTTTTAGAAGAATCAAGTGCTTTTACAAAGTTATACCTTTCCAACCACCCGGATGGGGGACCGTTCGTTGATGAACCTAAAGGAACTTCAAAATAATAATAACCAAGAAGATAATTCGCAACAACATTTCCTGCTTCATTTTGAATTTGAGAACAACTGTTGCTCAGCCCAATCATTGCCATAGAAATATCTCCGTTTGCTATCCCAACTCTTAATCCACTAGATGGTGCAAAATTCAAGCATGCGTAATTTTTCCATCCACCTCCAGTACCAAAACAACCAGCATAATCACAATAACATCCTGCAGGATCATTAATAATTAATTCTCCATCTGGAGTTTTACAATTAGGGTCAGTAGTGCCAACAGCGGGAAAGCATCCATTCCATCCACACTTGTTTGCTGTTCCCGTAGGAGTACAAGAACCAACATCACAAGACCATCCTTGTGTACCAGGAACATTATTTTTCCATCCTCCCGTCGCAGAACATTTTGTATTATCTGGATTTCCAGTACATGGTGCATTCGTTTGAGTTGCAAGTATTCTTTTCCTTCCATCATCATAACAAAAGGCTTTGCTTATGTCTTCGTATCCCCATTGACATGTTGGAGGAGTTGTTGAAATGCAACCTTGGGTTTCTGTTTTAGGAGTAGCACAGTTGGAAGAAGTACAACTTCTTGTTTGCTGATTGTTTACACATGATACTGTTGACCAATCCGGGAGATTGCAATTAGGAGTACATGCAGCCGCAGTTGTTTTGCATTCTGCAACATTATTTGTTGTTTGACAAGTTTGTCCTGCCGTAGTACATGCCGTTGCAGTACCCCACACACCACAACTATTTGTTGAAGATGTTACTACACATGTTTGTATTTGCGCCCCACTTGCCCCACCACACTTTTTTGTTCCAACAGTACATGCTGTTGTTGGACATCCTGTTCCGGCATTTTGCACACAACTTGCTTTTTTTGTATTTAAGTCATATTCACATTTTTGTGTTGAAGTACATGCAGTTTTATCTGCAAATTTAATACAATTATTTACTGTATCTTTAACACATACTAAAGGAACATTTCTGTAATAGGAACACATTTCATCACCTACACCACCCCCTGCACAAAATGAGTCTGTAGGTGTACATGCCTTTAGTGGGGCCACATAGGTACAAGCGTCTGTCTCTTGTTTATCCGAAGCACAGTTATTCAAATCAGTGCACGTTCTCGTACGTTGGCTATTTGTTCCGCAAGCAGACCAGTCTCCGCAACTCCAACCGGAGGTGCATGAAGAAGTAGAACAAAAACCAAGCCAGTTGCAGTATTGATCCGTATTACAGTCATCATTAGTCTCGCATGATCGAATGACACTCCCAGTAATTTTTCCAAAAGAATTAGTTAAAAAATTTGCGGAAGCAAATGAAGAAACAAGAATCAGTATAAAGATTACACTAAAGAACAGCCCTCTTTTCATTTTAGACTTAAACAAATTCAGATTTAAATTGTTTTCCGTTTTTGTTAACATAACAAGCACAACAAATTTAAACCGTTTTCTCCTCTAGTTATAATGGCGGGTGAACAAAATTATGGTGATTCTCAAGGTGGACAACTTACTTCTGAATTTGCAACAAAGCTCCGAGACTTAGAAGAAAAGCAGAGAATGATAAAAGACAGGCTTCTTCTTATAGGACAAAATCTTGTTGAAACAAAGGAAAAAACAAACTCTGACATCCTTGAAATAAAAAGAGATTTAGAAATTATTAAGTCTACAATGAACAGACTTGTTTCTTTTTTAGAAACAGCATCTCAGGAATTTTCCAAATTTGCAAGAAAAGAGGACCTTGAAATTCTTTCAAAGCAAGCGAAGATGTTTCAACCTCTTAATTTTGTATTAAAAAAAGATTTGAAAAATTAAAAGATAATTAAATAAAACCAAAATAACTTATATAAAAATGGGAACATTAGAACAGGTAATGGATTTGAAAAGTAAAGGAACTTCTGATTCTGATATCATAAGCATCCTAAAAGAACAAGGCATTTCCCCAAAAGCAATAAGCGAAGCTCTTAGTCAGGCAAAAATAAAGGGGGCAGTTTCTTCTGGAAATGGAAACGATGAAGGAATGGAAAGATCAATTCTAAGACCAGACACAGCAGAAGACCTTCCTACAGAAGGTTCAATCTCTGACGAAGATTTAACACCCCCACCCAGAGGGTTACCTGCTTTCATGCAACAAAGAAGTTATGTTCCACTCCATCAAGAGGAGGGTGAAGAGGTATACGTTCCACAACCTCAAGAAGACGCAGGTAATTATAATACTCAAGCACAGGGGTATCAATACCAACCACAAGAATATACTCAACAAGAAGGTTCAGAGTATCAACCAGGGGCAATGGCTTCTTCAGATACAGACACTATAATAGAGATTTCGGAACAAGTCTTTGCAGAAAGAATGAAAGGAGCAGTAAAACAACTTGAATCTTTAATTGAATTCAAAACTCTCTCAGAAACGAAGATAGAAAACATTTCTCATCGACTTGCAAGATTAGAAGCCTCGATTGACAAACTTCAGATAGCAATACTTGAAAAAGTGGGTTCTTATGGTAGGGGGTTGGACACTGTTAAAAAAGAAATGGAAATGGTTGAAGATTCCTTCAGTAAGATTGTAAATAAGGTTGCAGAAAAACATTCTGGCGCAGAACATTATCAAACGCAACACCTTGCACAACAACATCACACTCAATCACAGCCCCAACATACTACACATAGAATTGAAAAGAAAACAACAGTTGTTCACAAATCTCAAAAGCCAGCAGCAAAAAAACATTCTAAGAAATAAGAAAATTTTAATTTAAACATTTAGATAAAATAATTTTTTAACGTAGTAAAATCGATATAACTTAAACCGTAAGTTTTACATTAATACTTTATTCTTTCCCAACTTCTGAACTAAGAATTAAGGCGCTCTGTACATAGGTGTTGGATAAGGAGGTGTTGCTGGTGTACTAACACCCACAACAGCACCGATAGCAACTAACACAATTACCACCGTAGTAATCAAGGGTAAATTAGCATAAATCCAATATCCTATATTAGAAGTTCCAAATCCCAAATCTCCAAAAGATTTTGTGATGACAACTAAGAAAACAATAACTGCAACTCCCATAAGGAGATAGTTCCACTTATGTGTTGGATCGGCAGGCATAAAGAGGCCCGTTAGTATCATAAGAACGAGAATTACAGAGAGTCCTATACCTAATCTTGGAAATATATCAGAGAAAAAAATTGGAACTACATTAAACTGCAAAGATAAAAGCCCAATAACTAATGCTATAACCGCATTAAGCCCTTTATTTGCTTCTCCAAAAATTTTGGCTCTCGTTAATATTCCAAAGATAACAGTGAATATCAAAAGGAATGGAAGAACATAAGCAAAAAATCCTGCTTGCTCCCAATAAGAAAGTAGGTCACCTACACTACCACCGTAGAATCCACCCATTGCTAAAAATAGTCCGCTAAACATATTCTCATTTGCCAAATATTCTTTAAATAGTTTTCGAGACTATACTATAGAAAAGTATTTTTGAAAAAACAACGATTTTTGATTAAATAGTTTTCGAGACTAAAATATAAAGAAATATTTTACGAATTACTTTCCAGGTTTAAGAACAAGTGCAAGTGCTGCTATTACAACAACAACAAAAGAGGCATTAGTCCAAAAGTCCTTGCTCCAACCACTCTTAAAGACAAAATCATATACACTTACAAAAAATATACCTTGAACCCCAAGAGCCCAAAGAAGAGCAGCAACTGTAGCAATAACAATAACCAATCCAATGAAATATCTTAATCCTGCTGGGGCTTCATTGAACTTAAGAGTATCACCTGCAACAAATCCCCAAAGTAAAAGTGCTACAAACATTGTTACAAGTGCGATTGTTAAAAAGAGAATAAGATTTCCAACAACTAGCTTAGGAAATATAGCACCAACAAAGATTAAACCTATTACAAAAGCAATACCTGCGTTAAGTTGTTTAGCTTGACCAAAAATCTTTGACTTCTCCAAAACTCCGAAAGCTATAAAGAATATTAGAAGGAAAGGGAATATGAACTGAGTAAAAACCCAGTGTTGTAATATCGTTTCAGCCATTAGTTAAGAAATGATAAAGCGTATTTAAATATTTTCATGTTATACTTATAACTAGCAAAAATTAGTTAGGAACTTAGGCTTCACTTACTTCTTCCATGCCCATTCCCATTCCAGACTCAGAACTTGGAAGTGCTGCTTTGCTTATGATGAAAACATCACTTATTGCTCTAACAAACTGATGAGGAATGATTACACCACGAGCGCCACCGATTAAAGACATGATACTTCCACCAACTCTTATTCTCCAGCCGTCTATCTTGTTCTCTTGTAAGTTAGCTTCTTCAATCTCTCCGAAGTATTCTCCAGAGTCCGTATAGACTCTTGCTCCCAAAACTTCTGTTACTTTCTTTACTCTCATATTAAAATTCATTCAAGTTTATTTAAATACTTTTCCGTAATTCACCACCATAATTATTTAGCAGTTTTCGAGTACAAAAATGAACAAAACATCTAGGGAAAGCTAAAAAACAGGGTTTAGTAAAAATGGCAAACTTTATAAAAAAATAATTCGTGACTAAAACATGTTAAACAAGAAAGAAACCATTTCGATTGTTATTGCAACCATAATTCTCACACTGGCAGTAAGTTTTTTTAATGGAATAGAAACTTTTCTTTTTGCACTTCTTTCTGTTTTTCTTGTGGTTTTCATAAATGTTCTCGCTAAAAAGATTGGAAGTTTTTATATGGATTCTGAAATAGAAATTGAATTGTGGAAAGTACAAAGATTTGGACTCAGACCTGGACAACACCTTAATAGACCTTTTCCAGCAGGAATATTCCTTCCAATAATCTTTGGGATTTTATCTCTTGGGAGATTTGTGTGGATGGCTGCTCTTACCTTCGAAGTAAAACCTAAAGCATACCGAGCTGCAAAAAGACATGGTCTTTATTCATACTCTGAGATGACGGAGTCACATATAGGGTATATTGCTGCTGTTGGAATTTTCGCCAACTTAATATTTGCTTTCATTGGTTATCTTCTTGGTTTCTCAGAATTCTCAAGATTGAACATCTATTATGTCTTCTTTAACATGCTTCCATTTTCCGACTTAGATGGAAATAAAATATTTTTCGGAAATATTGTCTTGTGGAGTTTGTTAGCAGCACTCTCATTAATAGGACTTAGTTATGCTTTCTTCCTTGTATAATTCTTTAGAAAAAAGAATTTAATAAAAAAGATAAAGATTAACAAGAAGAAACATTATATAGGGGTTTATTGATTAACACTTATCTAAAAAAGATTTATCGTTAATATGGAATTTTTACAAAACGTTACTCCAAGAGAATATCAAAAAGCTATTCTTGAAACATGTATAAAAAAGAATTGCTTAGTAGTTCTTCCAACAGGGTTGGGAAAAACCCTCATTGCCCTTATGCTAACAATTGAAAGGATGAAACAATTTCCGGGAGAGAAAGTTGTTTTTCTTGCTCCAACAAGACCTTTAGCAGAACAACATTTGAGATACTTCAAGGAATACCTTCCAGAACTCTTCGGAGATATGCAGTTATTTACTGGAGAGGTAGATGCTGCAAATAGAAAAAAGATATGGCAAACATCGGATATCATTTTCTCTACACCCCAGTGCATTGCAAATGATGTAAAGAAGGGATTGTATGACCTAAAAGAAGTCTGTCTTCTAATTGAAGATGAAGCACATAGATGCATAAACAACTATGATTACAATTACGTTGCAGAAAGATACAAGAAGCAATCAACAAACCCTAGAATTCTTGGAATGACTGCTTCCCCAGGAAGTGAAGCACCTCGAATTAAAGAAATTTGTAGAAATCTTTCAATAGAAGCCGTAGAGTTGCGTACGAGAGAGAGTCCTGATGTAAAAAATTATTTAAAAGAATTAGAAACAGAAAAAGTAATGGTTGATCTCCCGGAAGATTTTGTTAAGATGAGAGACTCTCTTCTGAGACTTTTCCAAGAGTACATCTCAGAGTTACGAGGAAGAAGAACTCTTTTTGGAGCTCCAACAAAATCTGAACTGATAAGACTCCAGAAAAAACTCTTCTTAGACATCGCGAAAGGAAATAAAAATTTTAACATTCTTCTTTCAGTCAGTGCATGTGCCCAAGCGATAAAGATACAACACGCAATAGAACTTTTAGAAACACAAACTCACGCTGGATTTAACAAGTACCTTAAAGAGTTGTTCAGAAAGGCAGCAGCCAAAGAAAGTAAAGGTGTTGTTCGCCTTGTTTCAAAACCTGAATTTAATTATGTCTTCATGAAATCAAACGAAGCTCTTGCATCTGGTTTAGAGCATCCTAAAGTTCTGAAGTTGGTTGAACTTGTTACTTTAGAAAAAGAAAAAAACAAAGACGTAAAAATAATTGTCTTTACTCAATTTAGAGACACTGCAAAGATGATTTCTAGCAAGATAAATGAGATTCAAGGTTTGCACTCGAAAGTTTTCGTTGGGCAAACAAAGAAAACAGATACGGAAACTAACAAAAAAACAGGAGTCAAAGACATATCTGGGTTGAGTCAAAAAGAACAGAGACAAGTGATAGTAGATTTCTCTTCTGGAAAAACTAATGTTTTGTGTGCCACTTCTATAGGAGAAGAGGGCTTAGACATCCCTGAAGTTAACATCGTAATATTTTACGAACCCGTTCCATCAGCAATCAGAACAATACAACGTGGAGGAAGAACAGCACGATTAATCGACGGAAAAATAATCATGCTAATAACAAGAAAAACCCGTGACGAAGCATACTTTTACATCTCAAAAGCAAAAGAGAAAAAGATGCATTCTGCGATAAGCTCAATTAAAGATGGTTTTACGAAAGCAGAAAAATCAGAAGTACAAAAAGAATTACCTTAACCCGTCTTAAACAAAACCACCAAAATTTATAAAAAGAGGCTAGTTGCAGTAATAAAGCATGGCAAGAATTATTGGAAAGGGTTATTCTTTCGATGATGTTTTAGTTGTTCCACAATACAATAAGGTAGAGTCCAGAAAAGATGTTAATTTTAGAACAAGAATAACAGGAAATCATTACATTGATATTCCTTTAATTGCATCAAATATGGATACTGTATGCGAATCTGAAATGGCTATCGCTCTCGGAAAGTTGGGTGGTTTAGGTATCCTTCATAGGTTCATGCTTATAGAACAACAAGCAGAAGAGGTAAGAAAGGTTAAATCTCTTGAGCTTTTATGTGCTGCTTCTATTGGGATTAAAGATACTGAAAAGAGGGCAGAAGCTTTAGTAAGTTCAGGAGTAGACATTCTTGTTATTGATATTGCTCACGGACATTCAAAATATGCTGGACAAACTTTAACTTATCTAAAAAAGAATTATCCTCAAATAGATGTTATGGCAGGAAATATTGCAACAAAAGATGCAGCAAAATATTTTCTTACAAAGGGGGCAGATGCAATAAAAGTTGGAATAGGTCCTGGTTCTTTATGCACAACAAGATTAATGGCTGGTGCTGGAGTTCCTCAACTGACTGCAATAATGGATGCTTATGAAGCAACTAAAGGAGAAATTCCAATTTGTGCAGATGGTGGAATAAGAAAACCAGCTGATGTTGTGAAAGCAATCGGAGCAGGAGCAAGTAATGTTATGATGGGATTTGTTCTGGCAGGTACGGATGAAACTCCCGGAAAAATAGTGGAAATTGATGGGAAGAAATTCAAAGAGTATAGAGGTTCTGCGAGTTATGAAGTTTCTCTAAAGAAAAAAGAGCTGGATGGCGAAGGAGACAGGGAAATAATAAGTGTGGAGGGGGAAAGAACTCTTGTTCCGTATAAAGGACCAGTAAAACATCTAATTAAAAAATTCCTTGGTGGTTTATCCTCAGGAATGACTTACGTTGGTGCAAAAGAAATGGCTGATTTAATAGGAAAAGCTGATTTTATTGAGATGACAAATGAAGGGATAAAAGAGAGTCATGCACATGGGAAAGAAGAATAGTTCTTTAAATAAAAATTTAAATTAAAGATAAAATGAAAACAATATTCAACATCTTTTCCCATAAAGAACATTCTCAGGAAAAATCAGGCAAGGCAGAAGAAAAGCCAAAAATAATTGTAGATGTACATGAAAAGAATTCTTTGGTTATCTCTGAATTAATCTCTCTAGGTTTAGAAGTAGAATTTCAAGCATTAAAAGTTGGAGATTATATTGTAAAAGGTATTGTCATTGAAAGAAAAACTGTTTCTGATTTTATTTCGTCAATGGTCTCTCGTAGACTTTTGCGACAACTTGAAGAGTTGCAGCAGTACGATGACAAATTACTCATTGTTGAAGGAATAGATGAACAAGAACTTTACACTGACTCTGAAAGTTTAACCGGAATGCATCCTAACTCTATTAGAGGTTTTCTTCTGTCAATTCTATTAAGGCATAAAGTTCCAATAATCTTTACAAAAAACTATGAAGATACTGCAAAATTTATTTCTGTAATGGCAAAAAGAAAAGATAAAGAACTTCCATTAAATGTTAGAAAAAAAGTGCTTAACAAGAAGGAGCAGATGCAATTCATAATTGAAAGCTTCCCAGGCATAGGCCCAAAAACATCAAAGAAACTTCTTAAGAAATTTGATACAATTAAGGAAATAATCAATGCCTCTGAAGATGAGCTAAAGAAAGTTTTAGGAAAAAAGGCAGAATTAGTTAAAGAAATAATTGACTCGAAGTACTAAGAATTAACGACGCATGAAATATCCTACATCAATACTATATCCTGCAGAGCCATAACCGACAGAAATGTCAGCTTTTCTTTCTTTAAAGTGTTGTTCCATTGACTTTCCCAGTCTAACCAAGATTTCTTGTTCGCGCCCATAAAGATTCACTTTAGAAATAGACTGTCTTTTGTTTATCCTCAAAACAACATCTGCAAAAGAAATAGCTAAGTTCTCTAATTTTTTAGAATCAATACTTTCAACGAAGTCCATTAAAATACAATAAGGAAAATGCCACTTATAAAATTAGTTACTCTTAATTTAAAGGGGGGTTATCTTTTCTTCTTTCTCCTTGTCACTTTTTTAGGAGTTTCCCTTCTTCTTTTGACCATTTCAAATCTGTCAAGGATAATCAAAAGTAAAAAGCCCAAAAATGCAACAATCCCAACCCAAAGGAATAAAGTTCTGAAGCCAAGAATATCTGCGATTTTTGCACCGAAAAATGCAGCTATTGCAGAGCCTATTCCAACCGCAGTACTCCATAGAGTGTATTCGAATCCTTTATGCTTGTGATCAATGTATGCTGTAAAAAGACTAAACCATGCAGGATATGCTAATGCGGCCCCTAAGCCGTAAACGGCTTGTGCAATAAAGATAGTGTTGACACTTTTTGCAAATATGTAAATGAAAGGAACAGTAATTATCAGTAAAGTTCCGAGAAGAAGTGAGCGCGTCTTGTGCTTCTCTTTATCAATAAATTTTGAAAGGGGCAATTGGGCAAATGATTTAACAACTAAGAAGATTGTTGTTGCCATTCCTGCAGCCACAATGCTTCCCCCCTCGAGGTTGTTAGTAATAAATATTGCAAAGATAGGTCCAAGCAAACCGAAGCTGCTGAGAATTAACACATCTGAAAGAATTAACAGCAAAAGTTTCTTGTTCATTTTGTGTTAAAGGAAATACAATTTATAAATCTTCAGAAAAATTTATAATAATAGCACTTCATAAAAAGGAATGAAAGATTCAAAAACAGACATCCTTCTAGAGGAAATCTCTGAAAGTCTTAAAGAATTAAATCAAAACCTAAAAGAGGCTTTAACTTCAATAACTACAGAACTCTCAGGAATAAAAAAAGAAGTATCAAATTTGTAATACTCTAAATCTTCTATTTTTTCTCACTCTGGCACCAATGCAAAGAAACTATACTTTTTTATCTTGGCCAAATCTTTAACGTCTTCTAGTTTGACAGCTTTGATATTTTTTTCAAAATTGTAGAGCTCCTTCGAATTTCCCTCAGATTCATGAGCCAAAAGTTTCATCATTTGATTTAAAGAATCTTCAATGAATATTTTGTGGTTTCCAATCACCTGGTCTTTTACCTGGGAGAGCTCTTTTTCATTCAGTTCTTTTGGAATTTTTTTAAATTCCTCTAAAATTATGTTTTTTATTCCTTCAATATTTTCTTTTTTAGCTCCGACATAAATAATTGTATGCGAAAACTCATTTTCAATTGAATAATGCCCTGAAACAGAGTATGCTAAATTTCTTTTGGTTCTTATCTCATTGAACAATCTTGAAGACATTCCTTCAGCCATAAGAGCATTCAGAACCATTGCAGCATACTTTTTCTTATCTTGAGCAAGAGGAGAAGGATATGCAAAGAGAATATTTGCTTGGTCAACACCTTTTCTCGTTTCAATTTTAGATTGAAATTTTTTTTTGATTTTTAGAGAAGGTACCTTCGCATCTCTCTTTTTGAAATTTTTTTCCGCAAAACTACACAAATAATCGAAATCAGCATCACCAACGACGCATAGAATCATATTTTTAGGAGAATATGTTTCGTTAAATCTAGAAAGAATTTTTTCCCGAGAGATGGAGTTAAGAGTTTCTTCAGAGCCTATTATTGGAATTCCAAACGGCTTTTCATACATTAGTCCTTGCAGCCTATGATAAGCATAGTGCGTTGGATTATCTTTGTACATTTTAATTTCTTCAAAAATGACTTTTCTTTCCTTATCAATCTCTTTTTGATCAAAGAGAGGGTTAGTGACCATATCTCCTAAAACTTCTAAAGACAAACTTAGTTTGTTTGAAGGCATCTTACACCAAAAAGCAGTAAGACCCTCATCAGTAAATCCATTTATTACTCCTCCATTTTTTTCAATCTCAAGACCTATTTGCTGTTGGTTTCTTGTAAGAGTTCCTTTGTAAAGCAAATGTTCAACAAAATGAGAAATCCCTTTTTCTCCAACAGTTTCATTCATTCCCCCACATTTAACAGCAAAGACAACACTAACTACAGAGGTCTCTCTTTTCTCCAAAATAACAGTCATCCCATTCTTCAAAACTTTTCTATAAAATTTAGTTTTCATGATTTGGTAAAATTAAGGAGGTTTATAAATTTTAAAGAGAGAGTTAATGAACCTGTTTGGAGCATCTTCGAAAAAGTAATTTAGAATAATTAGCTGTTTAAGTTAAAGGTTGTATTGGAGTAAGCTTTCTATTCTTTCTTCTTTTCGAAAATAATATACCTCTCTCCTCCGAAGTCAAAATCTTTAGTGATTTTAAAGTTTTCCTGGATAAATTTAACAATCCAACTTCTTTTGACGTTGAACGGCTTTCTTGAGATCATACTTCTGGTTGCAAGGCTAACAACTACTCTTTCAACTAAAGGAGTAACCTCTAAAAGTAGATTCTTAGAATAATCCCTCTTTAATGTTTCAAGAGAGTCAAGCACTTTGAACAAGAAAACAACTTTTTTTCCCTTTTCCTTTTTTATTAAACTCTTTATTTTTTCTAATTGAAATAAGCTTAGATGAATTGCTTTTGCGTCAAGTTTTTGTTTTTTAAAATACATGTTCATTAGATTAACAAGCTGGCCTATTCCTTCAATACCAACGTATTTCACCTTTGGGATAAAGCCAAGAGAGAAACCATTAACACCAGCGCCTAAATCAAAAATAGTCATCTTGGAATTTATCAAGATTTTATCATAAATTTCATTATAGTGGGGCAGTCTTTCTCTTGTTGAAAGATGTTTTTTCAAAATCCATTCTGGAGTCCTTTCTCTGATTTGGCCATGCTTGGAAGAAGTCACAAATAGCTTTCTACTACTGAAAGCACCATAAGCACCATGGAGCATTTGTCTTGCACAGTCAATATTTTCTTCATCAGAATTTCCTTTTTTTGCACAAAGAGAAATTGCCATCTCAACATCTTCCACAGGGAGTTCTTTAAGTTCTGGCTTTGCCATAACCCTTTTTGTCAATTCTTGCTTGTCCATTAATTTTTTAAGTTGCCTATATTTAAAAGATAATGCATAAACTAAATTTAGGGAAGTTGACGGTCAAAAAACCGTAGGTGTCTTACCATGGCTTCCACAAACCAATCCCCCCAATATTTGAAAGCACAGTCAATGTTCTTCTTAGCTAAAACAAATGAAGAAAGACTAAAGTGGTTAGAAGAAATGATGAAAGAGTCCCCAAAGCATAAATCTTCTGAGAAGATGAATGCAAATCTAAAAACAAGATACATTAAGTTAAAAGACAAGATAGATAGACTTAAGAAAAGTGGAAAAGCTTCAGCAAAAACAGGAATTAAAAAAGAGGACATGCAGGCGGTAATTGTGGGTTTTACAAACTCGGGTAAATCTTCACTTCTCTCTTCTTTAACAAACGCTTCTCCAAGCATAAGCCAATACGATTTAACTACAAAGTATCCAATAGTGGGCATAACTGATTATCTTGGAACCAAAATTCAGATTATAGAAATTCCTGCGTTTAATTCCGAGTATTATGACAAAGGATTAGCAAATACGGCTGATGTAATCTTAGTTCTTGTAACAGAAATAGGCCAAATAAAAGACATGGAACAGGGTTTGGAAAAATCAGATGGAAAAAGAATAATTGTCTTTAATAAAATTGATACTCTAACAGAAAGCGAAATAAGGAAGGTATCTGCAACTCTTTCCTCAAAAAAATACAATTTTGTTTTAGTCTCAGCAAAAACAGGGGAAGGTCTCTTAGTACTAAAGGAGAAACTTTTTCAAGCATTTGGAAAGATGCGTATTTTCACAAAAGAACCGGGAAAGCAAAAGTCGGAAAAACCTTTTGTCTTAGAAAAAAATTCAACAGTACAAAATGTTGCAAAAAAAGTTCTAAAAAATTTATCTGTCCTTAAAGAAACAAGAATTTGGGGTCCAAGTTCAAAATTCCCTGGGCAAATAGTCGGACTTCATCACGTGCTTAAAGACATGGATATTATCGAATTTAAGACGAGATAACTATTTCCAACCTTTTCTTATAGGTTCAATTATCTTCCAAAGGTATTCGATAGTCATATTTTTCAAATCTAGAGGGTGTAATTTGCCCGCCACGTAAATTTTTTCTAATTCTGGATAATTTTCAAGTTTCAAGTCTCCCCCGAATTTTTTATCTCTTTTTATTTCCAATTCGTTGAATCTTGGAAAGAGGATTAATCTCGAAATCTGTAAAAGAGGGTTGTCTTTACTATCTTTATCAGGGCAGTAAGCATCTTTGATTGTTTTCTTTATTTCTTCAAGAGAATCTGTAACACTAATCCCTGAACCAGGAACACTCTTAGACATCTTCTGTCCAGGTCCTTTCAAAGAAGTGATTAATGGAGTATGCAACGCAACAAAGTTGTGTCCTAGAGTCTTAGACATCTCTCTTCCGATCATGTGAATTTTTCTCTGCTCCAGTCCTCCGAGGGCAACATCAACATTTAGGTGTTTTATGTCAGCAACTTGCATTAAAGGGTACCACAGTTGAGAGATTGTTGCATTTTCAACGTCCCTTGCAATTTCTTGCATGCTTCTTAATCCACGATTAATGGTTGAGTCTTGTGCAAGTTTCATCACATCCATTTGATATTCTTTCTTAAACTCAAAATCACTTCCTACAACCACTTCTGCCTTAATCCCTATGGCTTTTATTGTTTTCTTCCAATTTTCAACTTCTTTCTTTATTTCTTCTTCTTGGCCCTTCCTATTTAACAAAGCATGAACATCTGCAAGAAGAATCACAACACTAAAGCCCGCTTTCTGCAAATCGATAAGTTTTGTTATTGTAACGAAATGTCCTAGATGTAGGGGTCCATTTGTTTCATATCCACAGTAAACTCTTGGACTTTTCTTTTTTTTCAAAAGGGCTTTCATCTCCTCTTCAGTCACAATCTCTTCAGTATTTCTTTTAATTAGTTCAAATTTTTCTTCAGCACTCATTACCATAATCACATAAAAAGTTATTAATTATTAAATCTTTTTATCTGAAATAATAATCAGAAAACGTGTCATCGAAAAACACTCCTCCCGTAATAGGTGTTGGTTCTTGGGTTGGAGATGTTGTTGATTCTGTTTCAGTTGTAGTAGTTGTTTCTTCACCAGATGTACCTGAAGTAGTTGGCTCAGGCTCTGTAAATTCTTGCTCTGTCTTGGGTTCTATAAATTCTTGTGTTGGTTGCTGCTCTTGTTCTCTGAATTGACTGTCGTCAAAACGTTCCGGGGCTCTGCAGTTACATTGTCCGTTGGAGAAGTCCCAGGCAGAATCCTGGTTCAAGCATCTTTCTGCACATTGTCTTTGTGCTTCCTGTGTTTCTCTAAATCTTGATTCAAAATCTTCTCTATGTTCTTGTGCGCCTTGTGAAGCGCCATCATAACATTTCAGTCTTTCCATTTGATCTTGTATTCCACGGCAATTTGCTCCGCCAAATCCTCCTCCAGGCCCTCTAAATTGTCCTTCTCTTCCTTCTTTGCTTCCTTCCATGATTTCTCTGCATTTCTTTTCATCGCTTCTACTCTCTCCTGTCAATCCTGCTTCAATGCATTCTTCTGGGGCATTAAGCTGGAACATTAATTTCCCACACTCTTTATGATTTGTCAAGCCTTTTTCAACACATTCTTCAGGAGCATTTAATTCAAACATAATTTTCTCACAAAGCTCTCTAGCCTGTCTTTCATTTTGAATGTTTGCCTCCAGCAACGCTTCTTGGCATTCTTCAGGGGCTTCTGTTTCTACCATAATTTTAAAACATTTTTCCCTATCTCCTCCCTGTTTTCCTGTTATCCCAGCTTCTCTACATGCTTCGGGGATATGATTATCATAACTAGCATCATTGTATTTGTTTTCAATATCATCCATAACATCTTGCAAATAATCAGGCAATTCAGGCATTTCTAAGTTATCCAATTTTTCACATGCATTCTCATCTCCTTGAACTTCACACTGAACAGCCAAAGGAGCAGCTATCGAACACATTTCTGCAAATTCTGCAAATGGAATTTCCTCACAATTGCATTCTTGCCCGGATGTCTTGAAGCATTGAGACATTATTCTTCCGAATTTTTCTGCTTCTGCTCTTTGCTCACCTGTCAAATCTCTGTCGAGTCTTTTTTGCCATTCGGGAGAATCATCATCTGATCTGCAGGCCCTTGAATATTCCAAAGGGTCTAACGCGGAAAGTTGTTCGCATAATTCTTTAATTTTAGAAGAAATTTCCGCGGCAGTAATAATTCCCTCTTCTGATTTTAGAACTCCAGAGACAAATTCCTCCCTAAATTCTTCAGGAACTTCTGACTCAAGTTCATTTACTGCATTTCTAATCGCTACAGCACTTCTCCTTGTATCATCTCTTCTGTCAGGATTGCTTTCTGCTTCAAGCTTTTCTGCCAGAGCCAAATAACTACGGAGCGCTTTACGGGCATCTTCAACTTTTCCTTGTTGTATCATTTCTTTTATTTCTGCGATTCTTTCTTCCCTTACATTTAAGTCATCGCCAAACCTGTCAAAAAATTCATCCACAAAATAAAGGGCGCTGTCAGGGGTTGTTCCTGCTTCTGATTCAAGTTCTGCATCTTGATATTCTGATTCAACTTCAGAAATAATATCTGTTTCGGCATCACTATCAATTTCAGCAGTTATATCTGTGTTGTTTGTAACCGTATCGTTTGTTGTTTCATTTTGCGCAGAAACAACCACTAAAGAAAAAAGCACAACCAACAGAATTAAAATTAATCCACCTCTTCTATACATAAATACTTTTAATGAAACGATGTTTATAAATTTAATCAAATGTTAGCAGAGATAGTTTTATTTCTTTGTCTCGGAACCGCCGTAGGAATTTTCACAGGGCTTGTTCCAGGAGTCCACATAAATATGGTTGGTTCACTGATTGCTTCCTCCTCACTATTATTAATCTCAAGTATAAATCCCATTTATCTTGTTGTTTTCATAGTCTCAATGTCTATAACACACGTTTTTGTTGATTTCATTCCGTCAATCTTTCTTGGAGCACCTCAAGAGGGAACAGAGCTTTCTGTTCTTCCCGGACATGAGATGTTGAAAAATGGTTTGGGTTTGCAAGCAGTACATCTCGCATCTATAGGATGTTTAATCGGTCTTTTTATCTTTGTTATTATGATCCTCCCCTTATCATTTATTACAAAAGTTTTTTCTGAGTCCGCAATAGGCCCAAAGGTAATTCCTTTTGTCCTTATTTTTATTTCATTAAATGTAGTTTTCAGTGAAGAAAAAAAGTTTTCTGCACTTTTTGCATTTCTTCTGTCGGGGGTTTTAGGACTAATTGTTCTGAATCTTGGTTTAAAGGATCCTCTAGTTCCTCTTCTCACAGGCCTTTTCGGTGCTTCAGGAGTTCTTTTAAGCATAAAGTCAAAAACAAAGATTGAAAGTCAAAAAACAAGTGAGAAAATAAAAATAAAAAAGTTTAAACCTCTTTTAGCTTCAACATTTTTCTCTCCGTTAAGCTTATTCTTTCCTGCATTAAGTAGTGGGCAAATTGCAGTTATAGGGAACAGATTTTCCAAATCAAACAAAGAAGAATTTTTGTTTATGTTAGGAGCCATAAACATCTTGGCAATGTCCTTTTCTTTCCTTGCTCTTTTCCTGATAGCAAAAACAAGAACTGGCTCTGCGGCAGTAGTAAAAGAGTTAGTCGGAGTTCCTGGAATTAATACTTTTGTATTAATCGTTGTTATTATTGTAGTTTCAGGAGTCTGTGCATTTTTTGTAACAAAATTCTTATCAAAAAAGTTTCTTATCATTCTTCAAAAAATAGATTACACTAAAGTTTCTTTTTTTGTGTTAGGGATTATGGTTTTAGTAACTTTTCTCGTCGGAGGTTTCTTCGGTCTTTTAGTTTTATTAGTCTCAACAGCTACAGGAGTTTATTGTATCTCCATGAAAGTTAGCAGAATAAACATGATGGGTTGTCTTCTTCTTCCTACAATAATTTTTTATTTGATGTTATGACTTCTCAGAAAAAGAGAGTTAGTTGGTTCTTATCATGATAAGGTAGAGAATATTCTAAAACTTCTAAATTTTGAAGCTGTTCAAAACCAGAAAGTTCATCAGTACTTTTATTCTGACAGTTAAACCAAACCAGAAGTGCGGAGTATTCTATAAGAAAGTTAGAATCGTCAGAGACCCTCTTTGTCATCTCGATAATTTTTCCAGTAGGAATTTTTAAGGCACTCTCTTGTTCTTGTTCAAAAACTTTTTGTAAATCATTCCTTTCTCTAACAAGAGGAACAAATCCTCTTTCCAACATTTCCATTGCATAATCAATTTCTTTCCTATCCATTTTAGAACCACTTTCCCAAATCTTTTTGGATTTCTACTTCTTTTCCAAAAACAGAATCAATATGTCTTTTAGTGATTTCAAGACTTTGAGTGATATAAGGAGAGAGGTGATATTTTTTCGCTAGGGCTAATGCGGGCTCTAAATATTTCTTAATTCCACCTTCGTGTGTTGTAAAGGTTAGTTTACCATTACATTTCCAGCAAGTTCCCGACAGGGGAGGACGCCTCATTATTTCCCCACATCCAACACAACGGAAACCTTGCATAGAAAATTTTCTTAAATTCCCCCTCATATCTTTGATAAAATGCCTTTCAATAACAAGTCTTGCCGTTTCAGAAGTATTTGCTGCACGAATTTTCTCAACAAGTTCCATCTGACGTTGAACTTTTTCTTGCATCGTTGCAAGAATTTTATAATTTGAACAAACAATCCCTTCGTTTATGTTTGAGGTTTCATGAGTGTGCCCCATGTTTGTAAAAGGGTCTCTTTCTTCTTTCAAAGCAGCTCTAACGTCGTAAACTTTAACTTCAGAAGAATGTTTTCTTTTTTCTGCCTTTCGATAAAGGTCAAGAGGATACTCATTAACAAGCTCAAAATCCAAAATTTGATCATCAACTTCCCCTGCATCAATCTTAGCATTTAAGACTAAAGGAGAATCTTGGGTTCCCCCCCTATGACTTGGTAAGAATTCTCTTGAGAAATTTAAGAGAACATCGCCAAGAAGCATGATTGCCGCTTCATCACCATCACAATCTCTTCTTATTGCAGCGTGCATGTAAGGGCTTGCAAATAATCCTAGAGTATTTGAGAACCCAACGATTCTACATACGACTCCTGCACAATTATGAGGAGCAATACAAACCCCTAATTTTCCAACAAGGTCTTCCCTCTTCTTTACATTGTAAAGAGGTTTCAAACCATAAAAACTTTCTAGAAGTTCATCCACAAAATGACAAATTCGCATAAAAATTTCATCTGCTCTCGATTCTGGAGAAGTAGGTGGGCAAGGAAGTAAAATGTCATGAGGTTTTAACTCAAGAATTTGATTTTCATCAACAAGTTCTTTTCCAAAGATATCTTTGTCGTATCCAATTTCTCTTAGTTTCTCAACACTAACAAAAGCTTCTTTCGGCTTGAAAGAAATTAAGGGCATCTCCGTTGCATCAAATCTTATTGTCCCATCTTTATTCACCTGTAAATTAAACATTGCTCTAAGAATTCCTTTTGAGATGTTTTCAACAACATGCCCCTCAGAACTCATTCCACGAACACCTTTTACAAGCACGGGAACCTCTCCTTGAGATAATCCAAGTTTTTCTCTTGCTTTTTCCATAAAGTAGTTTATGTCTATAGGTTTGTAATAATGAGTTTTAGAATTAGCATGTTTTTCACATTTCTCAGACAAAGTAGTATTGCATTCATAACAATAAAACATTTTCCTGCACTGTGTCCCACACGTTTCACAATGAGTTTGAATTGTTTCTTTTTTGCAATCATCACAGTAATAAGCAGGGAAATCTGAAGTAATCTTTCCAATTTCACATGCAGCTTGGAGGCTTCGCAGTCTACCTCCCTCTTTTCCTACAGGAAATAAAGCATTAGGGCTTCCAGTAAGTTTTCTCAATTTTGCTTTTTCGGGCCTCCCCATTCTTGCTCCAATAAATTCTCCAGCTTTGTCTCTAATCTCAAATTCAGAAAGAGAGTTGACTAATCTTAACACATAATCTTCAGAATCTTTGTTAAAGTCAGGATCTAACTCAGTTAATCTAATTTTTTCTTCACATTCATTAATTGAATCGTTCAAGATTTTTTCTTCATTTAAATCTCCTAAATCAATTTCATTCTCTAAGATTTTTAAGTTCAATCCTAAATTAGCGAACAAAGCTTGGCTAGCTTCATAGTTAATCACAACATTTTCAATTATAACGTCGTGTTCAATTCCAAGAAGTTCTAATGCTCGTTTGCCTGCACTAAACTTTTCTTGATCTTTTTTAGTGTAGGGAAGAATTATTTTCTTACTAACTCTAGAGTGTTTTAACCAAAAAATAAGTCCTTCAAATTGTTCTTTTGAAATCTCAGTCCAGTATGAGATATACTTGGGGTGTAAAGAGATTTTATTTTTTCTACTTATTTCGATTGCTTTTTCAAACTCGATATCAAAAGAGTTTATTTCTTTACTAACTTCAATATTTTTTTCTCGTAGTTCTAACCCCCAAATTTCTTCAACATACCCTGGTTTGATTAAGGTAGCATTTCTGTTTATAACATCACTAAAAGGAAAAAGTATATCTCCAATGTAAATAATTTCTTCTGTATCTTTGTAAGCTTTTTTTGCTTCTGCCATAGTCCTCAATTTTTTCACGCTTCCATTAAAGAGTTTAACTATTGGTCCATCTATAGTATCGCAAGAAGTAACAATACATCCTTTGGTTGGTTTTTCTATCTTGAGCTGGGTTCCTATAGCAATAAATGCATCAGTGATTTCCATCGTTGCAGGATGCATTGACACAGCACTAAATCCTGAACTTCTACCTCTGCCGTATCTAAACCTAAATGCTCCAGACTCCGAGGGGTGCCCGAAAATAGGTCTTCCGGCCACTATATCATTGATGTAGGTGGGAGATTCTTCAGTCAACCCAACATCTCTTTTTTCGTGTAGTTTAACATAATCTTTTAGGAAGTCCCAGTCACTTAGCTTGAACCCTTTTTCTCTCAAAGAAGAAACATATCTAGCAATTTTTTTCGCTTTCTGTGCAATTCCTTCTCCAAGAACAAGGCAAAACCCTCCCCTTATGTAGTTAGTTTCTATTCTTTCCAAATTTTTATAATTTGAAACTTCCATTTTTTCTGAAGGTTCTCCATTAACTTGAACAGGAATATTTTTTGCAAGAAAGAGTGTTTCATCATCTGTAGGCATGTACTGAAGGTTTGTGATTCTCTCATGATAGTCATGGAGTTCAGTCACCGTTCGTTTTATTTCATTCTCATTAGGATCATATTTGGAGTATCCAAATATTTCTCTTAGATGGTCAATGATTACTAAAGAGAATGCTGCACCAGAACCTCCTGCACTCCTCATAGGTCCAGAAAAATAAGGGGACAAATATTCTTTTCCGTCTGCAGTTTTCATTATTTTTATTGCAGTAAATCCTTCTATTGGACTAGAGACAACTCCAAGAGTTATGTAAGCAATTCCTACCCTTGAGCCAGCCTCAATAGCCTCCAAAAGACTCGAAAATTTACAGAACTTTTGTTTTGCGATTTCTTCAGCAATCTGAAGGCAAATAGCAGGATTAAGTTTGCCCCACTGTTTTTCTAGTTCTGAGATTCTCTCAACAATTCCAGAACCTTCCATCTGAGGATAGACAGTTGAAATTAGTCCAACAACTTTCTCTGCAAGACTTCTAGCAAGAGGAATCTCAACTTTATTTACTGGATCAAGTCCTTTCTTCCTTGCCTCTTCTGCAACTAAATAAATCTCTTTCGTCTTTATTTCTATATCTTTCAAGTATTGTTGTGTGTTCATTTTTGTTGTAAAATTTGTGATATTTCATTCCAGTCATTTACTCTTTGAACGAGAGGATGTAAAGAAAAGTTTTTGTTCCATGGTCTGTTTAATAAGAAGACTTTTATTCCTTTTTCTGCACATTCATTTGCATGCTCTACAATATCTTCAATAATTATCTCATAATTATAATCTAAACAAAAATCAGACTTTTTCTCTCTTGGCCCGTTTCCTCCAAACTGGCTGGTAAAATGTATCTCTGAAAAAATATTTGGGAAATGAGCATCCAACCATTCTAAAGTTGTTTCACGAACAAAGTCTGGCCTAGCAGTTACAATAGAAAGAATATTTTTTTGAGCAAGTAGTTTAATAGCATCTTGTGAATCTGTTACGGGGCTCAGTTTTTTGAACTTTTCCGATGAAAAAAAGTCTATTATTTCTTTTTCTGCTTTCTCCTTAGAGATTCCAAAAGATAACCAAAAGTCATGACCTATAAGGTTTTGGATACTAAAATTTTTTCCGTTTCTTTTATTGTAGAACTCCACAAAAGAAATTTGGTAATCAGCCAGAACCCCGTCTATGTCAACGGCAATTTTTGGTTTGTTTAAATTAATATCCATTTTATTCGAAATCAAGAATTTTTATTCCTCCTGTTTTAAGATTAAATACCGGAACTTTACAGAAGTCTGGTTTATTCCCTCTCTTCTTCTGATTTTCTGTTTCCAATTCCCATGCTGAATTTGAAATGATAAGAACGTTATTGTATGAAGATATTGCAAATTTGTGTAGGTGTCCTGAAACAAAAATGTCTGGAACTTTTCTTATTACTAATTCATCTTTCTCTGAAGGAAAGGACTGAACAGAGGAGTATGAAGGTGCAAGATGTCTATTTTTCAGCAAGTATGCCATTATTTTTTCAGGGGCATTAACGCCTCCTTCCAAAAGACTAGGGACAGTGTTGGCATAATAAGGATAAGAAAATCCATGATAGGTCAAGATGTCAAAACCAGGAAAATCTTTTGTTGCACCAATATTAACATATGCAGGATTTCCAGTCATAATCACATTAGGCAAACTGTAAAGAGACCATGAATACTTTTCATCTAGTGGTGGTTGAGGTTCCATAAGTCTTACGCCGTCATGGTTTCCGGGAGAAACAATTATCTTTATGTCTTGTCTAACTCTTTTAAGAATTTCAGTAAGTTGTTTGTACTGCTCTTCAATGTCTTCAATCTCTAAATCTTTTTTTTGTCCAGGATAGACACCTACTCCTGAAACAAGGTCTCCAACGATAAAGAGGTATTTTATTTTCTTGACTTCATCGGTTTTGGGCCCTTCGTCGCTAAGGTAAGCAATAAATTTTTCAAAGGATTCTTTTAAGAAAAGTTTTCCTCCATATTGTAAGTCTGAGATAAAGAGAGCGTATTCTTCAATAGGTGCTCTTTTCCTTTCAATGATTACCGAATCCGGAAAGACAATATTATTGGCAAAGATTATTTCTCTATCTCCAAATCCACTAAAACCAACAATAGAATCGAGAGCTATTTCTTCTGCTTTCTTATAAAGGTCCGGCTTGTTTTGATTTATCAAAACTTTGGTTTTACCAGTTAAGTCTTCTATACTAAGAATTATATTTCTATTTTTAGTCGTCCTCTTTTCAAAAACCATACCTATTACAGAAATTTTTTTCCCACCAGAGAGTTTGTTAATTGAAACTAAGCCATCAAGTTCAGAGTGTTCTTGTAAGATGTTTCTCGTTTCTTGGAGCCTATTTCTAAGATTTTTAACAAAGTCCTCTACATCTATTTTCTTTCTTAGAGAGACTGGCTTCGTAAAGACTCTCACTTTTTCTTCAGGATTTGATTCTAATTCTTCTCTTGGACGTGTTCTGTTGATATTTTCTTGTTTACTATACATCACTTGGGGGTCGTGAATATTTGGTTCAAAAGAGGAAATTTCTTTTGAAATTTCAATTTGTAATCCTAGCTTAATTTTTAGTTTCTCTAAGCTCTTTTGGTTTTCCTGAGGTAATGTTAAAAAGAATTCTGTAACCTGTTCTCTGTTTTGTTCAAAGAGTCCTTTGGTTATAATTCTTCTTTGAGTATGACTCTTTATTTTTTCTATGATAAGCTTCACAGATTCTGTGTCTTCACTTACCTCACTTAACATGTTGAGAACCTCTGGCTCTATGAGGAGGCCCTTCCCGATACAGAATTTAAGGATTTCTTTTGGATCCATCTTAATTTATGGACTCTTCGATTATTTTTTTTGCTTTTTCAATAATGTTCTTTGAAATTGCAAGTTTTATCTCCCTCATTCTTCCCCCTCTTCCTTTTGAAATGACTCTGACATTTATGATTCCCAGCATATCAAACTCTTGAATGATGTCTGAAACTCTTCTTTGCGTAAGGACCTCTGATTTGTTTTTAGAACAAACTTCTTGATAATGATTGTAAACATCTCCCGTAAAAATAGGGGTACCATTACTTTTTTCAGTCAAGGAAATTATTGAATGTAGAACGTATTGGAATTGTTTTGGTTCAGTTTTTATTACATCAAGAATCTTGTCCCTTTCCATCTTAACATTTGCACCATCAATATGTTTTAGCATAATTTTCTTTGAGCCGTCTCTTTCTGCAAGTTCACCTGCTATTCTTAGAAGGTCTAAAGCTCTTCGTGCATCTCCGTGTTCTCTCGCTGCAAATGCTGCACACTTTTGAACAACACCATCCTGAACAACTCCCTCCTTAAATGCTAAGTTTGCTCTTTTGTTCAGAATCTCTTGTAATTGTATTGCGTTATAGGGAGGAAAGACAATTTCTTCTTCCGACAATGAGCTTCTTACTCTAGGATCTAATCCCTCTAAAAAGGTTAGGTCGTTACTTATACCAACGATGCAGATATGTGTTTTGGCAAGTTCGTTGTTTAGCCTTGTAAGATTATAAAGGAAATCGCTTGAAATCTTTTTTACAGCTTGGTCTATTTCATCTAGGATTAAAACAAGAGACTGCTTTTCAGAATCAATGATTTCTATAAATTTGTTGTAAACGGCCTCTGTTGGAAGTCCAGTATTTGGAACCTCTCCACCAAGTTTTTTGATGAGCTCTGCAAGGATTCTATACTCGGTATCTGAGACTTTTTTTAGTTTACAATTAAGGTACTCAATTCTTAAGTTAAAGTCGGTATCTTTCTTCGCTCTTTTTAATAATTCATCTTTTACATAAAGAGCAGAAAGTGTTTTTCCTGTTCCAGTTTTACCATAAAGGAAAACATTACTTGTTTTATCTCCTCTTAAAACAGGAGCTAACATAGAAGCTATTTGTTTTATTTGCTCTTCTCTATGAGGTATTTCTTCAGGTCTATGACTTGTCTGTAAAATCGATTTGTCCTTGAAAATTCTATTGCCGTCAAAAGATTCAAAAATTTCGTCTAATTCTGGTCCCATCTTAAACTCACACGTTTGTTTCCTATGGAAAACTTAGTTTCCTCAGAAACGTTATCGGTAAAACTTTTGTTTTCTTATAAACACTTATGACTACTAAGAAAGAAAAACACCTTAATTTCAGATGGAAAACTGGATAAATTGATTCTTTTCTTCTTTTTCTTCTTTTTTGAAAAGAAATAAGAAAAATTGTAAAAAATGTTGTTTATTTGAAAGAAAGGTTATCAAAATTTTGTTTGTTTTAAAAAAATTAGAAATAAAGGGAATTATTAATAATAATTAAGAAGAAGTATATAATATATAATATATATTTTTATATAATAATAATAATAATAAAAAAATCAAAAAATCCTTTTTAAATCTTTCCATAAGAAATCAAGGGGTGTGTGGGTAACCTCCTTCTAAATAAATTTCAAAGAGAAAGAAAACCAAGGGTAAAATCATAACAAAGAATATGAAATTAGATTAAGGTGTTGCCTGCAAAGTGTATTTAATTTCACAGAAAAGTTTATATATTATTTTCTTTTCAGTTTTACATGCCAGGAGATAAAAACCCATTTAGTGCTATCGTTGCAAAGATGATAGTCACCAAAGAAGGAAAAAGATTAGGCTTTGTTAGAGATGTTACCTTCGAAACAAAGTCAGGAGAACTAATTAGTATAGTATTAAGAGATCCAACACCTTATACTAGAAATCTTAACCTTGAAAAGACCTCTTCAAATGAACTTTTAATCCCTTACAGCTCAATAATTGCAATAGGTGACTTCGTTATTGTTTCTGAAGAAGACTTAATCTAATTCTTTTAATATTTCTCAATTATTAACCCCTTATTTTGAAAACAAATGTTTAAAAATACTTTTTCTCATAAAGGAACATGAGAATTGTTGGTTTTCATTTCACAAAGATGAGTGCGGAAAGACTAAAGGAAAGTGTTGATAACATCAAAATTAGCACAGAGCTTGAATTCCCAGAGATTAAAGAAGCCAAGTCTCAGTTTGTAAAAACAAATGAATCTCTTCTTGAAGCTAAATTTGAATACAAAGTTAGCTATGAACCCGGTTTAGCAAAAATTGCAATTCATGGAACCGCTCTTATTTCGGTTGATGAAAAGACTTCAGAAGAAGTCCTTAAGCAATGGAAGAAGAAAAGCATCCCAGAAGACTTTAGAATACCTTTATTCAACATTATCATGAGAAAAGCCACACTGAAGGCACTTACTCTTTGCGACGAACTCAACCTTCCTATTCACGTTCCTATGCCTACAATGAGAAAAGATACTAAGTAAACAACAACTTTTTTCACTTCTCAAAACAGTAATTACCTCTTGGCTCTTTATTCTGAGCAAATTAACAAAAAACAAAGAAGAAGATTAATAAAACTTAGTTCCTGATTCTTGTAATGAAAGTTTCTTTGGAGAAGAGGGAAAAGATCTCTGAACAAATCTTAGCCTTCCTTTACTCTATTTCACCTCAGTTAGTGTTTACATCCCACATAGCTAACGAATTAGCAAGAGATGAAGAGTTCACAAAGAATCTCCTTTTAGAGTTAAAGAAGAAAGGCCTCATCCTTGAAGTCAAAAAAAGTTCAACAGGCAGTATATACCTTCGAAGATCAAGATGGAGATTAAGTGACACTGCTTACAAAGCCTATAAAGAAAATCAAGAATAGTCCCCTCTATCTAATTCAAAAATGATCTAAGGATATATGCTTTGCAATATCTTAAAGTTTTTATATCAAACCTTTATCTCTTTGTCATGGAATCTGTAAAGGATGCTTTCTCAAAAGTAAAAAAGGACGTAGAATTTCTCGGTAATGAAATAAGTTTCTTAAAAAAAGAGTTAGTTCAGACTAGGGAAGAGTTAATCAAAATCTGTGAAGTTATGATAAGGCTTGATAGAAAAATAACAAAAAACAGTGAAAAACAACATGAAAAAAAGGAAAATCAACTCAAAACCTCAGAGAAAGAAACTCCAACACTTCCGCAGATAACTCAGACATCTTCAACACAAACTCCAACACATCTTATACCTTTAGAAGCCTTAAAAGGTCAAAATGAGCCCTTTTCCAGTGGAAATGGAGGGGTTCCAACAGACAGACAGACAGACAGACAGACAGACAAAAGAGAAGAAAAGAACACTATTTTAAGAGAAAAAATCTTCTTTAAATCAGATGAAATCCCTTTGAAAACGGCAAGTATCCTAGAAAAAACACCTGATTTCAACTATTTAGCTCAAAATCCTATAGACAACGCTGCAAAAATCCTTGAATCTTTGGACAGCATAAAGAAGGAGATTAGGTTCAAGTTTAAACGCCTAACCTCTCAAGAGATGATTGTTTTTTCAACTCTTTATCAAATGGAAGAAGAACTATTCAACGTTGATTACAAAATCCTCTCCAAAAAACTGAATCTCACTGAAAGTTCTGTTAGAGACTACATTGGAAGGCTCATAAAGAAAGGGATTCCCGTCGAGAAAAAGAGAATAAACAATAAAACGATTCTCCTTTCAATTTCTAGTAATCTTAAGAGAATAACTTCATTATCAACGATCATGCAACTAAGAGACATATAATTCTCCTTATTAAATCTCAAGTTATTCCCCTCACCGAATAAGTTTGTTACATTTACAAATACTCACTATTCCACCTTCGAGATCTCTAAAAAGATACTCCCAAAGGCAGTTCAGTCGGAGCAAATATTCTAATTTTCTCTCAAACAATTCCTACCTCTCTTTCAATTAGGAATTGTACGAACTTTTTACAAGGTGTAAACACTAAACACTCACTTTTGGCTCCCCCATGATTCTTTCTCTCAAAAAATCCAAAAAAGAGCATGTAAACCTCACTCTTTTTTGATTTCTTCAGTATTTTTCTTCCCTCTAACTCTCACTTTCTGCCTTTTGAGGAGCTTTTCCTTCATATTTTCAGGTATAAACACTCTCTTTTTACCATTTTTCTCCACATTTTCTTCTATCAGGCCCTCACTTTTCTGTTTTATCCTGTTTAAATGTCCCCTAACTGTAGACCTCTCTTTTCCCAGGATAGCTGCAAGATCATCATAACTTAACCTCATATCAGAATTTAACAAAATCCAAATTATAGCTCTTTCAGTAACTGAAAATTGGTCTAAATTTGGTGTTTGAACACCTGTTTGAACACCTGTTTGAACAGCATAAACACCTGTCTGTTTATCAAACACCTGTTTGGTTGTTCTAAACGGCCTGTTTGGTTTAAGATCACTCATGATAGATATCACATTTTTTAGTCCTTCAATCTCAGAATTTATCGACGACAAACCCTCTTTTATCTCATTTATCTCTTTACCTTGAAGTTTTTTTTCAGAATCCAGGTGTTTGATCCATGCACTCATAGAACTTAAGTCTTTTTTAACAGACTCAAAACCCTTTTTTGTATCTTCTTTAAGTCCACTAACACTCTTTTTACCAAACAACCATTCAAACATGATAATTATTATTATCTCTGATTTAAAAATCTTTTCTTTTTCGACGACAAAAATCTCTCTTTTTACCCCTTATGCTTAATAAAACCCTCAAAATTTACCTCTTTGAAAAAGACCCAAAACTCCCCTTCTCCAAAAAATGCTTTATAAAAAACATACAAACAGCTACTTCAAACACCTGTTTGGTCTAACAAACACTTAACGCCCTGTTAAAGAGTATGCAAATAAATCCTTAATATCTCTGAACAAAGCTCACCTAAGTGCACAACCGCGGCCAACAACTAGAAAAAGAGAAAAATTTGCCGCAAGATTTAAGAATATAATAAATTTATTTACTCTATGCATCACTCTTTTAACAGCCTTGCAAGGGAAGGGTCTCAATTTAAGGTAGAATTTCGACGACAAATAAGAACCTTAGTCGTTGTAACCTTAGGATTCACGATTGCATTCACGTGGAGACAAACGGTCTTCGATATTTCCCAAAATATTGTAAAATTTTTTACTCATGTTCAGAGTTCAACAGAATTAAGCATTCTTACATCAACTTTCATCACAATTTTATCTGTTTTTTTGATATATCTTACGTCACACTTCCTCAAGAAAGACTAAAATTTCCCTAATCTGAAAAACCAGCGTGGAAAGATTTATAATTACATTTATCTTAATCAGTACAAGAAGGAGGTGTTAAATGGCAAAATTAAGCGCTTGGCTTGTTACGTTGATTGGTCTTGTTTACTTACTACCCTTAATTGGAGTAAGTGCTCTCGCATCATTCCAAGACTGGATCATAGCTCTTGCATTCCTAGTAATGGGTATTGGCAAGCTAATGAGAAACTACGGCAAAAAAAGATAAGCCGTTCCGTTATTTCAATTTTTATTTAATTACTTTATTCCTTTATTTATTTCGGAATGCTTTTAAGAAAGGGCCCTTCACTAAGATAACCTAAGTGCACACAGATTCGGTAGCACAAAGGTTAAGTAGCCCGGTTCTTTAAGTAATGAATGGCAATAAGTGTAGTAACAAGTTCTGCAATAGTGTCTATCCTTTTTGGAATATTAGTATTAGCCTTTCCAAAGTTTTTAAGATACTTTGTCGGAGCTTATTTCTTGATAATAGGGTTAATACAACTTTTCTTCTAACTTCGAGTAGTTTAGTTCACACCTTTAACTTAGATTACCTAAGTGCACGTCTAAACAAATAATCTAGAACATAAATTTTTAAATATCCTTAACACTGTTTTTTGTCATGCCCTGCCCACATTATGAAGGAAATAATAAGTGCGCCTTTAATGATTCCTCTTATGTTTTATCTGTGTCACACGTTTTAAGCTATTGTACCACTGTTGGTTCTAAACATCAATCATGTAAAGAGTTCGTTCGTGTCACATCTAATAGAAAAGAATCTCACTCTCTAGAGCACATAGGGGATGAAGTCACTCTACCTCTTAGGAGCATCTTAACAAGAGACCAATTAGCCAGAGATATCCCTGATGCAGAACTTGACTCCTGTTATACAAGAGTTGGAGATCGTTTCATTCCAAAATAAGTCTTAAAAACACTTTTTTCTTACAAAAATCAACAAATTTATATACTTAGGGCACCCTAAGTTGACGTGAACCAGCTTACACAGACCCTAAGTTCACAAAAAAGAGGTAAAATGGCAAGAAATCTTCCAAAAGTTAAATTTTATTCAGCCCCTTTAAAGCATTTTATCAAATCCCTCAATCACTTCCTCAATCCCAAAAAAGAAGAGTGGGATTGGAGCAGAGGTATTCTAAGATCATATCTGGAATTAGAAATGAGGCTTAAAGGAGTTACGGAAATAGAGAAAAGAAAAAACATTTCTTCCCTTTTTTTTCAAGAACTTGTAAAGAGTCAAGAGTACAAAAAAGAGATTAAAGAAAAAGTAACCCTTTTTCAAAAAGAATGGGATAAAATAAATGATTCTTATATGTTGGCCCTTTCTAAGACATTAGAAATAGATTGGCCCAAAAAAGACAAAGTATTCAAAGTTTTTGTTTCTCCCAACCCAATTTGTCCAAGATTCATAAAAGAAAGAGTTTTTGATGCATATTATCGAGATCCCCTGGAAAGGATGATTGCTATTTCAATTCATGAAATTCTCCACTTTCTCTGGTTTGAAAAGTGGAAAGAAGTCTTTCCAAAAACTCTTAAATATCATTTTGATGAACCCTATCTTGAGTGGAAACTTAGTGAAATGGTTCCAAGAACAATCTTGTCTGACAAAAGTATTCAAAACATATTCAACCACAAGCCATTAATTTATGATGAATATGCATATCTTAACATAAAAGGAAGATTACTGCCAAAACATCTTGGCGAATTTTATTACAAAAGAAAAGACATTGAAGATTTCATCAAAAAATCATGGGAGTTCGTTAAAAAACATGAAAAAGAAATAAACAAAGCTTAAAATGACCACCAACCAAGCAAAACCCTATGCAGCAATTTACATTAGAGTTTCAACTCAAGACCAGGCTCAACATGGGTTTTCGTTGAACGCTCAGGAAGAAGCTCTTTCAAACTACGCTCAAGTTCTCGGCTATGAAATTTTCAAGATTTACAGAGATGAGGGTAAATCTGCAAAAGATTTGAAAAGACCAGAAATGACAAATCTCCTTAGAGATGCAGAAGCAAAGAAATTTTCTGCAATTTTTATCTACAAATTAGACAGATTCTCCAGAAGCTTAAAAGATTTAATTCTAACCATTGACAAATTAAAGGAATGGAATGTGGACTTTGTAAGCTTGCAGGATAAGATAGAAACTGCTAGTGCTTCTGGGAAACTGATGTTCCAGATTATAGGTGCTTTTGCAGAGTTTGAAAGAAATATCATTGGGGACAGAACCAAGTTTGGAATGCAACGTAAGGCAAAAGAAGGTGGTTTTATAACAAAAGCCCCTAGAGGGTATACTCTTGTGAATAAAGAACTAATCACTAGCTCAGAACAGACAAGTCAAGTAAATAGTATCTTTAAAGAATTCTTAGACTCGGACATAAGTCTTACTAAGTTAGCCAAGAAATATAATATGACTACTGCTGGAATAAAAAAACTTCTTCAAAATACAACCTATCTCGGCAAAACGAAATACGCAGGCCAGGAAAGCCAAGGTCAGCATAAAAGAATAATAGAAGAGGACTTATTCAACAAAGTTCAAGAAAAACTATAAAAAATTTAAAATGAGAAGTCTCGAACTCAAAACGACTGATGAAGCTAGATGCCTAATTGATGAAGTCTTAAAACAAGGAGATACAAGATATAATGACACGGAAGCAGAAGACACACTTGCTTTATTCCTTACAGACCAAGCAATTTCTATAGAAGAAAAAGATTTTCCAGAAATAGAAGAGTCAAAAGAGAAAGATATTGTAAGACATTTTGTTCAAGGACAAGAAAAACATATAGCAAAAATTCTCCTTATGAAACAGGGATTCAAGAATTCTGAAATTTTCTTTGAAAGGAGATTTAATGGTTCTACACCAGATGTTTTTGCAGAAAAGGAAGGTCTAACCTTTCTTGTCGAGTGTTGTTCGTGTAGAGTAAGCAAAATAGTTGATTTTCTTTCAAAGGCAGATGAGGTTTGGGTACTAACTCTTGGAGAAAATCCATGGGAAGAAAAACCTTTATTCAAAAAGATGCAATGGTTTGTCTTCAGAAAAGGACCAAATTGGAATAAAATCTATAAAGATTTTAGAAAAAGAAAAACAGTTGAACTGAAGAAAGTAAAGAGCCCCTTCGATAATTTGTGATTTTAGAAAAGAAGGGTTTCATAGTCCCAAAAGATCTTAAGTTGGACTTTAGCCTTGAGTGAGGGTTATGGGAAGTACAATCTCTTTACCTATCTAACTCTTATTCTTCCCTCTTGCCACTCTCTAAGAATATGTTTGGCAGTCCTGTCTTCATCAACTTCATCACCCTTTTTGAGGTAATGAAACTTCCTGCCCAACTTTTCAATTAATACTTCAACATCCCCCTTTGCTTCAATTCCGTAATGATTCTCTAAGACATCAGGATATTCTTTCATTATTTCAAACACAATAACATCAGGGTCCTTTGCCTTGTACCATGTAATAGCCCCGATCTTCGAATGCTTTGCAAGAAGCTTCCTATCTCCGTGCACCTTTTCCTCAACAGGAATTATTCCAGGCGTGTCAATAAGGTAAACCCCCTCAGAAATCTTTATTTTTTGAATCCCTTTTGTGAATCCTGCTTCTGAAGATGTTCTTGCAACTGATCTTCCAACAAGTAAGTTTATCATCGAACTTTTTCCGGTATTAGGATATCCTATAACTCCCACGTTTACTACTTCTTTTTTTATTTTCTTAACTTGCATCTTTATCATTCTTCTTAATGTAGCTGAGCCTTTCCTACTTATTGAAGAAAAGAACAAATTTGGTTTTAATTCCCCAAAATCTTGATCTGTTTTAAGTTTCCCTATATCCACAAGGTCTGATTTATTGAAGATATAAACAAGAATTTTTCCAAGACCTTTAATCTTCTTTTCAATCTCAACGTTTCTCGTTGTTTCTATGAATCTTGAATCTAAAATTTCAAGAACAACATCTGACTCCCCAATCACCTGGTCGATTTGAGTTGGGACAGAAGTCTTGTGACTGTTTATGTAATCTGGTTTATTTCTTCCTATTTTCGCCTTTCCAAAGGTATTTGCCATAAACAATTAAATTTTTTCGGATATATAAGAGTATTTGTTATTACAATCTATACTTTCCGTCTATGATATTCACCAATTGGACAGTTCCAGTGTCCCAAAGAAGTCCATGAGTATGGCTTGAATCGCTTGGCCAACCCCTCATGTAGTAAGGAGTTAAAGGTAACATAGTTCCGACAGTGTATGTATTTCTCAAAATTTGTGCTTTGTGACAATGTCCCGAGATAGATTTTCCCCAATCATTTTCCTTGGTAGTAATACTTCCTCTTCCATCTCCTGGACCTTTATCTCCATGTGCTCCTAATTGGAAACCTCTAATCTTTAAGTCCTCATCTCTTCTCAGAAAAATAATATTGTCTGGAACCTTTCCAATTTTTCTAAATCCTGCTTCCATAGGATTATTGTAATCCTTTGCTGCCATATATCCTGCTAATTCAAATGCATATCTCGCATTTGGAGGGTCCCACATAAATCTTCCCTCATTTAGGTATCTGTTTAAAAATTCATCGTGATTGCTCGCTACAAGGTAAATAGGCTTCCCTTTCATTAATTTATTTAAAAACATAAGTTCATCATATCCCTCTCTAAGTTCTCTTTCAAGGATGTGGTGCCCTTTATCCATTTGCTGAATAAGTTTAACCTCTATAAATCTCTTGTCAACATGATGACTCACAGAATGTCCGTCCATAAAATCATGCAAGAAAAGTTTTTTTGGTTCAAATTCTGCAATCATTTCGTAAGTAGCTTCCCTAACATCATCTAAATTAACACCATGATGATAGTCTCCTAATACCATTGCTTCTAATCGTGCAGAAGACACTTTTTTCCCGTCATATTTTACTCCTAAATCAACAAATTTTCCGTCAGTATCTGCTCGAATATGCCTCATGTGAAAAATTTCAGCCCCCTCAACTTCGACAATTAGCCCTCCATAAACATGGTCTCTTTTAGCAATGTTTCCAAGTCTTCTTCTTTCAGCACTTTGGTCCATGCCAGTTGCATAGTTTGGCCAGGTGCATGCTCCTGTTGTGACTAAAAATTTTGGATATTTGTGATTAGAATGAGCCACAGGTTTAAGTCTTTGTTTCGGGCTAGCAAATACAAGAGTTGTTTCTCTTTGAGCAAATCTGTTCAGTCCAACTAAGGGATCAATTTGATAAGGTCTCACATTAAATTGTTCAACTTGAATATTGTTATTTAATTTCCTCTTTCCTTCTTCAATGTCGTAATGATCTTTGAAAAGTCTATGGAGCTTGTCAACGTCTTCTTTAGCACTGTTTCCAATCATTGGAAGAACAATAATTTCGGCTTTGTTATCTTTAGAATATCTTTGAAAACCATCTAACAAATTAGCATATGGCGATGCGGCCGCTTGGGCAGAAGTTATAAGATACCTTTTTTTCCGATAAGTTGCCATTGATATTTTTTATCTCAACACTTTTACACTCTAACTAAAAAAGAATCCTTTTTAATGATTATTATCATACAAGATAACTATTAAGGTTATTTTTGTTAAAATCAACAATCTGAGACTCCCACCCCCTTCTTCTTTGACAAAACTTCTTTAAACGATCATCCCCCAGTCTTAGACTATGGGAAAGCTACTTTTTGATGCTAATGGTAGGTTAATGGCTAATTCTAGTATGAGGGACTTAAAAGTTGGTGATTTTACTCTAGATGGAAGAAAAGATAAGAAAACAAACTACAAAAAATTTGAAAGAGCAGGAACAAATGAACTTCTTGAACCATTGAAAACATCTTCTTCTTTGGAATTCTTAAAAGAAGATGGGGATGTCGGAGATATTATTTCAAAAGACTACTGGAGTTTATACTCTGGAGAAGAAAAACTTGAACCACTAAAGTTTACAAATAACAAGACACAAGAAGATGTCGTTCGTGAAGTTGTTGAACTTTCAAAGAATCATAAAGTAATTTTTATTCATGGAACTTGTGGCTCTGGAAAAAGTGCGATTGCATTAAACATTGCTCGGGTTCTTGGAAAAAGTTCTATCGTGGTTCCAATAAAAACTTTACAAAAACAGTACGAAGAAGATTACATTGGAAAGAAATATCTTCGTAAATCTGACGGAAAAAAGATGAAGATTGCAATGATTACTGGACGAGACAATCATGATTCAATAATTATTCCGGGTTCTTCGTGCGCAGACCCAACTCTTCCTGAAAACATAAAACTTGTCGAAAAAAATGAAAGAAAAATAATGGAATATGTTAAAGCAAATCCGTTCATAAGCAACTCAAACGCACTAACTCTAGAAAATGTTAGACGTTTTACTATTGCTGTTGCGAATCCCTATTGGAGTCCAATTTTGCCAGCTACTTTTGACTTAAAATCTTTAACTGATGCTAAAAAAATAAAGTACAAAGGTGTAAACGGGCAGGATCACATCTTTTATCACAGAAAAAAAGGTTGTTCATACTATGACCAATACCTTGCTTATGTAGACGCCGACGTTACAATTTTCAATTCTGCAAAGTATCGTGCCGAAATTTCCCTTGGAAGAAAACCTCTAACAGAAGTAGACATAATTGACGAAGCTGATGAATTCTTAGATGAATTTTTTCAACAAGATGAACTAAATCTCTCAAGACTTTTAGCTTCCACTAAAGGATTTTATCCAGAGTCAAACCTTTCTAAAAAATCTCTTGAAAAAATAAAACGATTGATTGATTTAGAAGAACAAAATAAACGTGCTACTGGCGTTAAAGAGGATATCGTTTTCCATATTTCTGATACAAAACTAAAAGAGATTTTAGAAGAATTCAATTCCAGTTTAGACCTGGAGTCTGAAATTACCCTCGACGAATTAAACTATTTAAACAAAGCAGTGGAAACGGCTAGAACATTTGAGCATTCCCTTGATAAATTATATCTAACTTACAGAAAAAACGAAGAAGGAAATCTTTTAGTAAAATTGGTTAGTACGGATATTTCCGGAAAGTTCAAAGATTTATTGAATAAAACAAAAGTTCTTATCTTTATGTCGGGAACATTACACTCTGATAATATCATAAAGAATATTTTTGAAATAAACGATTTCAAAATTGTTCAAGCAGAAGAATTAAACTTCGGTTCAACTGAAATAGTAGCGACAGGAAAAGAATTTGACTGTAAGTATTCAAATTTCACTTCAAGCAGGCATTCTCGCGAAGATTATCTTAGAGCTTTATCTGCATGCGTGGAAAAAGCTCAACCCCCGGTGTTAATTCACGTTAACGCTTTCAAGGACCTTCCATCTCAAGAAGAGATTGAAAAATTTGGATTAGATAATCTTCGAAGTTCTGAAAAATTAAAATCGGAACAAAGTGAAGACAAAGAAGGCCAAGCAATTATTCAATTCAAAAAAGGAATGTCAAAATACTTATTTACAACAAAATGTAGTAGGGGGATTGATTTCCCTGGAGAGATGTGCAACTCAATCATTTTTACAAAGTATCCAAATCCAAACGTAAGTGACACTTTTTGGAAAGTACTCCAAAAAACTCACTCTGCTTACTACTGGGAATTTTACAAAGACAAGGCATGGCGTGGCTTTTTGCAAAGAATTTACAGAGCATTACGTTCCCCTTATGACAAAGTGAACATTCTTTCTCCAGATATAAGAGTTTTAGAATCTGTTAAACAACTTCAGTTACAAGAAGGTTTCTCTTAAACATCAAGATTAGCCAGTTTAATTAAATCTGCCCAGTCTCTACAAACTTTCTCATTGCCTTTTCCAGAATTACTTGAGGTGCAAAGCCTTTTCTACTACAAGCTTTAACGAATTCGTCGTATGCCTTTCTGTCTACAGTGTAGTCAAGCTTTGCTCTCTGTGCTCCAGGTGGTGTTGATGCCATAACAAACTGAATTAAAATGCGTTTATAAATTTTAGGATATACTCTCTAATCTATTTCCTCTTTTATCAATTAGAAATCTTATGCAACAATAACGGTTCCCTTCATACTACCGTGGATTGAACAATGGTATTCATACGTGCCCGCTGTTTCAAATGTGTGAACGTAAGTATCTCTATTTCCTAGCGAAAGAGAATTTACTTCTTCTCCAGTGTCTGAAGTTATTGTATGTTCCATACTATCCTCATTAACCCATGTAACTGTATCATTCACCTTTATTGTTAAGGTCTCTGGCTGAAAACTAAAGCCTTTGATTGCAACATCGTAAAAATTAGATCCTGGTGGAACACCTTTAGTGATCGGAACTTCAGTTCCCTGCTTTCCCAAAGTGCTACTCTGACTGTAGCTCTTCATTAAAAAAATCCGGCAATCAAAACTAAAACAATGACAATGCCCATAACTAAAACTCTCTTTTCCATTTCTATCTAAACTATCCATTGTTTTTAAATTTTTAGAATTACTTCCAATTCTTTTTAGAACCTCTCACACCATTGGCACCCTCTTTCAGGGCATTCACCCTTAAGAAGTTTTAATGCTCTTTCAAAAATTTCCTCCGCATTAGTAACACTGATAACCATTTTTTTTAAAGTAGTGTCAAAAATAACTTCTCCCGTTGGCATAACTTCTTTAGGAATATAAAACAGAAGGAAAGAAAAATCCTCTGTGCTAAATCCGTTTTTTCTTAAAAGAAAGTTGTAAAAGTCAAGCTGGTTTTGGTAATGTTCATGTGTATCTTCCTTAAGATCATACCCTCTTGTTTTATAGTCTAGAACTATTAATTTCTTTCCATGAACAAGAATATTATCTACAGCTCCGTGCAAAATGTTTCCTTCTTTATCTTCCCATGAAATTCCTCTGAGATTGTTTTGCCATGTCTTCAACTTTTCTTTATCATCAAAAAGTTTTAAGTTAAGGCAATCCTCGTTGTTACATAGTTCAGGGGGTAGTTCCCCTTTGTCTCTGAATTTGTTGAAATGAACTTTAAGAATTTTATCCATCCCTGAAGGTAGAGAAGGAAAAATTCCACTTGGCCTTTTCCAAACATTATGTTTATCGAGCCAAAAACATCTAGGACATTCTTTCATTAAGTTTAAGCTAGAAGGAGATAACTTGAATGGCATGTAAAAGAGAAAATTCGAAATCTTTTATATTTATCTTATCCTGAAAATTGCAGTTACTGTCGCAGATACCTCTTGTTCACTTGGCGTTATACTTGTTGCAACTTCTGCTCCAGACTTTGAAATTCCCCCAGCGTCTGATTGTGAATAAGCAGCCCAAGGATAATACCCGAACTCACTCGTTGAGATAGACACAAGTTTTCCGAGACTCTGACCTGCACCTTCTGCCAAAGCTGTTGCTTTATCTTTAGCATCTTCCGTAGCAGTTTTTATTGCTTCAATCTTGTAGCTTCTTTGGTTCTCTTCTGTAAGTTCATAATTAATGTAGTTTATTCCCGCCCCTGCATTTATTCCTGCATCAATAGCACTTCCCAACTTTTCTTTCTCTTCAATTGGAATTTGAATACTCACACTATGACTTGTAGTATAACCAGTAATTCTTTGAGATCCTGATTTCCAATCGTAATTAGGATAAACATTGAATCCCTCTGTTTTTATCCCCTCGCCATTAAAGCCAAGGTCCATCAATGATTTTTTCATTTTACCAACTATTTCTGTATTTTTATCAGTAGCCTCCTTTGCTGTCAAGGCTGTGGTTTGTACATTAAAGTAAACGTTAACTAAATCAGGCATCACCTTAATTGTTGACTGCCCTGTTGAGCTGATAGTATTCTCTGTAGAGCCAGAATTAAATCCATTTGAAAGAATCAAAGCTACAATTATTGCTCCCACAATGATCATTCCCGTGATTAGAATCTTTTTATCAACACTGTTTTTCATACAACTAAGTACTTTCGAACTTTTTTAAACATTTTGCTGACTCGTAAAACCCTCTTACCACTTAAAAATAAAGAGATATACTTTTAAATAGAAAATCCACATTTAACTTCCATGATACTCTCAGAGATGATTCTCAGATTCTTTGTAGTGGCTGTTTTATCTTCTGTCTACGGACTTCAAAGACAACGCCGTCACAAGCCAGTGGGTTTTGGAACAATTGTTTTTGTTTCCATAGGTGCGTGTGCTCTTGCAATCTTGGCAGTAGACTTAGGCATTGAAACTAGTATAGGTCTTTTAGGTGCAATCGTAACAGGTATTGGTTTTTTGGGTGCAGGAGCAATAATAAAAAACGATGATAAAATTTTCGGCTTTACTACAGCAGCGAGCATTTGGTTATTCTCAATTTTTGGCTTAGTTATAGGCTTGGGCCAATTCACAGAAGGCATAACAATCTATGTTATTGTCTGGCTCGTGGTTGGGCTGGACAGATATCTTGAAAAGTTGGGTGTTGGCTCTTATAGAAAAAGGGTCACAGTTGTTTACACTGGATTCAATAAAAAAGAACAAATATCCAATATCTTAGCAGGTTACTGCACAAGCTTTAGCCTAATCAATATAACCTTAAACAAGAAAGAAAGAACAATCTCCTCAAGTTATCTTGTTGAAGGCCCAAAAGAAGAAATAGAAGACCTCCTTAAAGAATTATACAAAAATAAGTGGTGTGTTTCTGTTAAATTTGAATGAATAAATTTACAGTAAATTAAAGTATTCTAAACTAAACTAAACTAGCTCTTTTTATTATAATCTTCTCTAAAGGTCTGTCACTAGAATCCGTTGCAACCTTTGCAATTTTGTCAATTACATCCATCCCTTCAACAACTTTTCCGAAAACAGGATGTTTTCCATCTAAGAAGTTGTTATTAACGAGATTTATGAAAAACTGACTCCCTCCGGTGTTTGGACCAGCATTTGCCATTGAAATGGTTCCCCTATTATTTTTGTCTAAGGCTGTTTTAGTAAATTCATCCTTTATTTCATACCCCGGCCCACCAGTTCCTGTTCCACGAGGGTCTCCTCCCTGAATCATAAAACTTTCTATAATTCTATGAAAAGTAGTTCCGTCATAGAATCCTTTCTTAACAAGGCTTTCAAAATTTCCTGCTGTGATAGGCATGTCATTTGAATAGAGTTCTATAGTAATGTTCCCCTTATTTGTTTCTAGCAAAACTCTTTTATTTTTATTATTGCTTGACATAATTAAACTTCCTGTTACTATTAAAACAAAAACGATGGTTAAAAAGATTATTGTTTTATTTTTCATTTAATAAGGTTACTTCTTTCTTCTACCTGTTTTCTTTTTATTGGATTTCTTTGGTTGAAAGAAGAGAATGTAAATTATTGGCAAAATACCTGCAGTGTTAAAGATAAGAATACACACAAACCATGCTATCTGATTATTTCTCCCAGACTTCCACAAACCAATACCTTTCCAGATAGTCTCCCAGATAATTAAAACAATTAGCAAGACCAAAATCCAAACTGGAATTCCCAATTCTTCAATCATAGAAATTTGATAATATTATTGCTTATAAATTTTACCAAGCCCTCAGCCCTCACAAAACTATTAAAAACAAGAGTTCGTATAATATCTATATGAAAAAGAAAAAGGATAGTGAACTAAAAAAAGAGATTGACAACCTTCTCAAAATTAAAAAATGAAAATAGAAGAATTCCTAGAAAAAATTGAGACAGAGCTTAAAATTTCTAAAGCCTCACCCCACACCATAAAAAATTATGTTCGGGCCAATAAAGAATTTCTTGATTTTATTCAAAAACTTCCAGAAGATGTTTCTGATGAAGACTTAAAGAAGTATCTTGCGAAAATATCACACAAAGCGTCGATGTCCATTATCCTCTTCTTGTCTGCAATAAGATACTCTTTCTCAAATATTCTTGGAAAAGATCCAACTTTAAGAATAAAAAGACCAAAAAGAGAAAAAAGAATTCCCCCTGTTTTAACAAAAGATGAAGTGAAAAAGCTTTTGAACTCAGCAGAAAACAAAAAAAGTAAATTGATGCTCTCCCTTATTTATGCTTGTGGGTTTCGTGTTTCTGAACTAGTTAACCTTAAGGTTAATGACCTTGCACCAGCAGAGGGGATTGGCTATGTAAAACAGGGTAAAGGAAAAAAAGATAGGGTTTTTAATTTACCTCTTAATTTGAATAAACTTCTAATCAAACAAATGGAAAACCAGAAGAAAAGCAATCAAGAGTTTCTTTTTTCAGGCCCAAAAGGAAAACTTTCTGAGAGGAACATTCAAAAAATAATAAAAAAGGTAGCAGAAAAAGCAGGAATAAAAAAAGAAGTTCATCCCCATACTCTAAGACATAGCTTTGCAACTCATCTCCTGGAGAATAATGTAGACATAAGAAAAATTCAAGAACTCCTTGGACATAGTTCAATTTCAACCACCGAGTTATACACACATATCTCCCGAGAGCAGTTGAAGAAAGTGAGAAGCCCTTTTGAAACGTTGTAAGAAAAGTTTATAAATCTCAGTGTCCTATAAAAAGAATGGTCGTACTCACAAAAAGTCTTCTCGAAAAAATGTATAATGAAGATAAGAAATCAATAAGAAAAATTGCGCTTGAACTGTCTGTTGGAAAAACAACAGTAGATTATTACATAAAAAAATTTGAAATAAATGTAAGAACTCATCAACAAGCCAGGAAGTTATGTCTAAGAGAGTATGGTTGGACAAGAGGACTAACAAAAGAAAAAGACGAAAGAGTTGCCAAATTAGCCAAAAACATAAAGAGAGCTTATAGTATAAAAAGGAAAGAAAAAATTGAAAAAATTGAAAAAAGGTTTGGAAAATCACTTAAAGATTTAATCCAAGAACTTTATTGGAATAGAAAAATGAGTCAAAAACAAGTGTCTGAAAATCTTAATATGGACAGGACAATCATAATAAATTTAATGAAAAAATTTGGCATTCAGAAGAGACCTAAATATGAGTACATCTCTTCTTTGAAAGGAAAAGATCATGCACTTTTTGGAAAGAAATGGGACATCCTCTTAGGAAAAGAAAGATCCGATAAACGAAAGAAAGAGCATTCTAGTCGCTTTAGAGAATTGACGATTAAAAGACTAGAAAAAAATGAGTTTCCTTTTTTTGATACTAAAATAGAAAAAATTATGGCAAATGAATTGCTTAGAAGAAAAATTCCCTTCGTAAAACAATTTAGTTTTGAAAATAAATTTGTTGTCGACTTTGCAATACCCTTTCTGAAGATAGTGATAGAATGTGATGGGGATTATTGGCACGCAAATCCAAGAGTGTACTCTTCAAAAATATTAACTTTTCACCAAAAAAAGAACCTTCAAAGAGACTTAATTAAAGATAATTTTTTATCTAAAAGGGGGTGGATTGTTCTAAGATTTTTTGAGTCAGATATACTCAAAAACATCAACAAGTGCATGGATATTATTGAAAGCACAATAAAAAGTGAGCCTGAGTTGTCTATGAAAAAGAATCTTTTGATAGTATCCTAAAAATGAAAACTTTGACTTTCAGTGAGCGCTGTTATCTTCTTCTAAGGAAAGTTCCTCGCGGCAAGGTTACGACTTACAAAGCCATAGCAAAGGCATTGAACACAAAAGCTTATCGTGCCGTAGGAAACGCGATGAACAAAAATCCTTACGCCCCAAAAGTTCCATGTCACCGTGTTGTTAAATCCAATGGGGATGTTTGGGGATTTGCTTCAGGAACCAAAAAGAAAATAACTATGCTGAAGAAAGAAGGAATTGAAATTGTCAAAGGAAAAGTCGATTTAAGCAGGTACATGCATAGACTTTAACAATATAAATTTTTATAAGTTACCTCCTCTTATTCTATTCATGGCAAAGGACATTGAAGGTTTCTTCAGAGAAGTAAAATTTCTGAGGTATCCTGAAGGTGTGGCAGGTAGTTTAATAGCAATTATTGAAGAGTCAGTTAAGAATAGACACGAAACCCTTGAATATGCAATGATTAGAGATGACTGCTCTTATTTTGGTTTAATGTTTGACATGGAAATGATAGATATAGAGAAAGGAACTAGACTGGATCTGCGAAATCCATCCTCGAAATTGTTAAGTAGGTCAAGATATTGGTTCTTATCAGAAAAAGCAATAAAACTTCATCGCGACTTCGCATACGAAGGTTACTTATCTCACTAAAATGAAAAATCTTGAAGTGATTTGATAATCATTAACTTTGATGTTTAGATTTAGAAAATAGAAAAACAATCAAACCTAGAACAAACAGAGCGAGACCAATACCTGCCATAGAATAAATATTAAAGTCTGGGTTCAAACTAAAATCCGAAGAGAATACTTCTGTAGTTAAGATATTATAAACACTAAACCCCAAACCCAGAATCATCAATACGACCCCTAATCCCTTACTCATCCTGTACTAAAGTTAAAAGATTTTAAAAATGTATCTTTATTTATAGCAAGATGAAAAACCCCCAAGTCTTTTATCTTTCTTTGTTAGCAATTGTTTTTATGATTCTTACCTTTACTGTTAACTGGCTTTTCATAATTCCCGCATTGGTAATTGTCTTTATCAACCAAAAAAGCCTGATGAAAAAACGAAGTTAATGAAATAATTTTTTCTTCTTGAGAACACAAAAACTCTCTTTTGCAACATAGGCTCCAAGAAAAAACATCAACATTGAAATCCCTGCGAGAAGAAAGTTCCCTTCACTTAGATATCCAGATGGACTGAAAGTTAAATAGACTAAAGCAAAAAGTGTTGTTACCAAAACAAGGACTGCTGGTATCACTATAAACTTAACATTTGTTCTTCTTGAAATGAAAAATGCTGCAACTCCCATCATAGTTATTGAAGCTATAAGCTGATTTGAAGTTCCAAAGAGCCTCCATAAAGTTTCATAACTGTTTGTTACAGCAATAAGCCATGCCGGAATAAGAATCATAAGAGTTACCAAAATCTTTTTCTTTTTTAATTTAGTTATCAAACTTTCTGAAATAATAAATCTTCCAATTCTCGCGGAAGAATCAACAGTTGTCAAGATAAACTGATTAACCATTAAACCCCCGATTAAACTTGCTACAGAGAATGTTATGAATGGAATTCCAACCCTGCTCACAATATTTCCATAACCTGAAGAGAAAAGAACAATCCAGCCTTTTCCAAGTTCTGTTTGGAATGTTTGCGCTCCCACGCCCCAATTCAAACCAGCAATTGCTACAATTGTAACAAAAATTGCTAATGTTGCTTCTAACAACATCCCACCATATCCAACCGCCCTACCATGGGACTCTTTTGCTAGTTGTTTACTAGTAGTTCCTGAAGCAATAAGTCCATGGAAACCGGAAATTGCTCCACAAGCAACAGTAATGAAAAGAACAGGCCATAAAGGAAGTCCACTTCCTGAAATGTAAGCAGGAGCATTAACTGATGGATGCACAATCAAAACACTAACAATTCCGAGAAGTAAAAGAAGAGAAAGATGTATAGAACTCAAAAAGTCTCTTGGCCTAAGCAAAATCCATACTGGAACAATTGAAGCTATTCCCGCGTAGATTATTATTATGGTGATTAACACATTTCTTAGCAGTACTGGGCTTAGGAAAGACAGGTTAATAGGGTACATTATTCCAGCCCAAACAGAAGCAAAAATGATTATCAAAGAAGCAACAGTCAAAATCTTATAATCCCACTTAACCTTTTCAATACAATAACCAAAGATTATTGCAACAATATTGATAGTAATCAATGGAATAATCAATTCAGTTTTATTTGCAATACTTTCTGCTGTTGAAACACTAAACACCGTTACTATCAAAACAAGAGTAATCACAATCATTACAGCGAACAAAGTTCCTGCTCTTGAATTTAATGTTTTTTTAGCTATGTTAGAAACGCCCTCTGCTTTATTTCTCACAGAAGCAATTAAGCTTGTGTAATCATGCATAGCTCCAATTAAAACAGAACCTAAAGAAATCCAAAGAACCACGGGAAGCCACCCAAAATAACTCACTGCAAGAATTGGTCCGATGATTGGTCCTGCTCCTGCAATTGCTTCAAAATGATGTCCTATTAAAAGAGGTTTCTTGGCTGGAGAAAAATCAGAGTCGTTCTTTTTCATAGAAGCCGGAGTTTTATTTTTATCACTAACCCTCATTCGCGCCTCAATGAATTTTCCGTAAAATCTATACCCTAAATAAAACCATGCAGTTACTAAAATCAAAATCCAAACGGCATTCATGCGTGTATAAGTCCCTTATGTTTTATAAACTTAAACATCTTTTATCTTAAATGGAAGATTTGGAAAAATTAAAAAAAGAGAATGAACAACTAAAAAAAGAGATTGAAAGATTAAACTCAGCAAAGTTCAAACAAAAACAAGGCATGGTGAAAATGGCTGTTAAGGGTAATCTGATGTCTCGTGCACCTTTTGGATATAACATCCAAGATGGCAAGCTGATTCCTGCCCAAAACAGAGTAGAAATTGAAGAAATTTTTGAAGAATTTCTTAGAGATAATATCAGTTTAACACAACTCTCAAAAAAACATAACCTTTCTGTTAATGGTCTTAAAAAAATATTAAAAAATTTTACATACATAGGAAAGATAAAATTCAACAATCAAGTCTATGAAGGAACTCACGAACCTATTATAAGCACTACACTTTTCAATCACGTTCAAAACAAGATTGAGAACTTGGGAATTAGATGAGCCAATAATTACATTCTACATCAGATTTCTTTTTATACCCCTTCTTGTTAATTATTTTGTCTATGGAAAAAAGAGAGTGTCTTTACGTAGGAGCAGATGATTCTAATCATGCGGGCGATACAAAAGGAGAAATAATTGTTGCAACTTTTTCTTTTGATAGGAACGACTCCCTCGTTCGCAATTTTCCCAACACACGTGATTTGAAAGCAGTTGCAGAGTGGTTAAAACTTCCTGAAAGAGATTATCTATTTTCACTTCTTACTTCAGACTCATACAGACACTCTGGCCAAAATCTTATTGAGGTTATTCCTTATTTAGTTGACTTTTATCTTGATAAAAATTCCGTTCAAGTTGGAAACTTGAACGTTTATCTTGATGGCAGACTAGACGGTGGCGCACGGGATCACATCAAAAAACATTTTATGGAAAAACATGGAATAGAAAATGTAGTGGTTGACAACTTTATCAAAAAAACAAAAAATACCAAGGGAAGAATTGAAAAACACCCCCACTGTCCAACTTTAGTCTATAACGCAGATGTGATTGCAAATTCTCTTTACAGACAGAATACTGCCGAACAACTTTTTACACACGGAAAGTTTATCCCACTGAAATAACTATCTGAAAGAACTCTGTCGCTTACTTCTTGCCTTTGAATCTCCAGGTTTATAAGCTTCTTTTCTTCGAACATCTGCAACAAGAAGATTTCTGTCATATTCGGTAAAAGCCTCTTCTAATTCTTTACTCTTGGTGAAAGCTACAATTGCCCTTGCAAGTGCAAGTCTCGATGCCTCCACTTGCCCCTTTTCTCCCCCGCCCTTAACGTTTATTGCAACATCAAAGTTTGGCTTACCAGTTACATTAACTGCAATTCTAAGTGGCTCCTCAATTTTAAGTCGGTCCAAAATTTGAAGTGTTTCATATGGTTTTTTGTTTATTGTAACTCTTCCAGAACCTTCAGTAGCTACTGCTCTTGCTACTGCTCTTTTCCTTTTTCCAGAGGTTATAATTTTTATCATTTTTTAATTTCTCCAACAGTAATGAATTTGCTTGTTACTTCTTTTCCACCAGAGATTTTTTTAACGCCCTGGAATTCTTTAGGAACTCCTACATAACATCTTATTTTTCCAAACGCGATTTTACCTCTTCCCTTTCTGTGATCCGGGAGCATTCCTCTAATTGCTCTTTTCACAATTTTATCAGAACTTCTTGAAATTTTTGGGCCCATTTGTCCACTTCCAATTCTTGTTCTCTTCTCATCAAAGTCTGCCTTTATGCTTGCTCTACTTCCTGTGATTATAACTTGCTCACAATTCAAGATTACAATATCTTCACCAATAAGGGCTTGTTTAGCAGCATAGCTAGCAAGTCTTCCCATTACTGCATCTTTCCCATCAATTACTTTCATTTTATCAAAACCCTCACACCTTTAGCTTCAGGATTCTTTTTAATTTCATCCATTATGCTTGAAATTTGTATCTTTTCTTTTAAGAGTTTTTCTTTTGCCTTTTCCGAAAATTTGTAAGCAACAACTCTTATTTTCTTTTTGATTTCTCCTTGAGACAGAACCTTTCCCGGAATAACAACCACGTCTCCCTCTTTCGCCAAGAAGTCTATTTGACCAAGGTTAAGATCTATTGATTCTCTTCTAGGGCTGGAAAGAATACTTGCAACTTCAAGCCATTTTACTTTTTTCTTTGCAGCGATTGTAGTCTCAACTAATTCATTATTTGTTTTTCTTCTAATCTGACTTTCTATTTTTGTTTTTGTTTTTGTCATTTTATCTTTGTTATCTTTATCACTAAAACAAGCGACACGTTAGAATTAATCCCGCTAACGCGTTAACTTGCAGGTAAAAATTTGAGTTTTACAGTGTTTATAAAGATTTTTGTTTCCCCTTTTCTTATTACTTAAGAAGTCTTCGAAAACATTCTGCAGTCAATTTAGCATCAGTAAGAGCATTGTGAGCCTCTCCTTCTTTTATCACCTTCCCCTTTTCAACAACCCTCCGAGTATCTTTCAACCCGCAAAATTCCATAACACTAGGAAGATTCATATCACTTTTTCCTGTTTTTCCATCTTTCATTTTGAATTGCCCTTTTTTCTCCTTATACTTTAAACTAGCGAGAGTATGCAAATCTATTGTTCTAACACCTATCACTTCTGAGAATTTGTCTTTAATCCCCTATCGAATACATTTACTCTGTATAAAGATAATATCAAAACCGACATTGTGTCCTGCAACTATTCTCTCATCGCATGTTTTACACCACTTCAAAAAATTTTCAATCATTTGTTTCTGACTCTGCTTTTTCTTGTCTCTTAAGTCCTCTTTTGTTTTTCCGATAACCATAAGAGCCTCTTCAGCAATTTCATCTTCATCGTCTATTCTACTCTCTTCAAGAAATACATTTTTTGGATTTTCAAACTCGACTGCTCCAATCTGCCAAATTCCACACCTTCCAGTGTCAAGCCCACTTGATTCAATATCTAAGACTATCATTTTGTCATTTACCTACCAAAACATGCGGGCGAAAGGATTCGAACCTTCGAAGGCACTAAGCCAACAGATCTTGAGTCTGTCCCATTTGACCACTCTGGCACGCCCGCATTAAATTAACATCCGAGTATTATTTAATAAATCTTGTTATTGGTCTAAAATTTTCAGAATCTGAGCAAGAATAAGAAAAGTCTCTTAAGCTTTATCTATCCCTTTCTGAACAGAAGTAAGGTCTTTCTTTAAGACTTCAACTGATTTCTTAAACATATCTTCAGGGCTCATCTGCCCGAAACTTTCCAGAGTAATCACAAGTTCACTTTTTGTTTCAATTTCTGTCTTCTTTTTCTTTTTTTCTGCCACACCCTCGCAAAAATCAAGAATCTCATTCTTTTTGTTATCAATTATTACTATCTTGTTCCCCTTCTCCTTTATCTCATTTTCTGGAAAAACCCTTTTTACTTCATCATGAAATTCTTTGTCTAGTGTTATTTCTGAAATATTTCTGTAAAACATTAATCCTGGAGAAAACTTTGAATGTTCCGAACCTTTTCCAGCTTTAACAAAAGCAACAAGTTGAAGTTCCTGTCCTTCAGAAAGTGTTGTGATTGGAATGTTTTCATAAACAACTTCGGGGGTTCCCTTTAAATCTCTAGAATATGCAGATCCTTCTTTTTTCACTTCTAACTTCAATTTACCCTCAGATTTCTCATTAACTGACTTCTCAGTTTTTAATGGAATAAGAGCAATTCTATGTGCAACTGCTTCGTCGTACAAAGCAGAATCATTTCTTGAAATTTCAACTTCATCGACGGCCATTACCAAAACCTGATTAAGATATCTCCTTATAGAATTTGCAAGAGTTTCGCTTATGTCTGCAGTGAAAACAATTTGATTTTCCGTTTTTTCAACTTTTTTCATATTTTATTTGTAGCTCTCCTCACTATTATTTCATATTTGTTACCAACTTCATCTCTGAAGTTAGATACTAGGGTGTAACTCTTATATTTAGCAGTTACATATTGAGAACCCCTTTCTAAACTTAAATATCTTGTTCCTCTTCTTTCTTTAATGGGACCCATTTCCATCATTATTTTATCCCCCTGTTCAACTATGGTGGCAATTGATGCTCTTACCCGGCGTTTTATTTGTTCTCTTGTTTCTTTGTCCATATTAATTTCTTTTATTTTTTGTATTTAAATCTATGTTTATTTTTGTTTAAGGTCTTCTTCCTCTTCTTCCACCCTTTATCTTAGGTCCGCCTCTTGGGAAGCGAGTTGTATCAAGGATATTCAATACCTTGAAACCTTCTCTAGAAAGACTTTTGATTATTGCATTAGCACCCGGCCCTGGCGCAGGATTCCTTGTTTTTGCTCTTATTCTGAAATATAAAGAACCAATACCTATCTCATGTAAATTTTCCGCAATTCTTTTTGCTATGAACATTGCAATTGTGGGATTTGCCTTAAGTCTCCCGTGTTTAGTAACCATCCCTCCAGTTACTTTAGCTAAAGTCTTTCCAGACATGTCTGTAACGTGAACGATAGTATTATTAAAAGAAGTGTAAATGTTTACAACAGCTTCAGCTTTTTTCTTCTCTTTTTCCTTTTTCTCTTTTGATTCTCCCTTTTCTGAATTTCCTTCATCCGAGGATTCTTCGTCTTCTTCAGAACTAGTTTCTCCCCCGATTTTAATTTTAGAGACATCTTCTTTTTCTTCCTCAACAACCTTCCCTTTTTTCTTCTCTTTTTCAATTTTTTCTTCTTTCATTTTTCATCTTCCTGAACTTCGCTATCTTGTTCTTTAACTTTTTTAACTTTTACCTTAAGAGATATCTTATCTTCCATGTCTACGGGAACAATGTAAGAAGGGCTGTCAATAGCATTCTTTCCAACTAAAACTTTTCTGTGAACAATTAACTGTCTTGCTCCTTTTGGTGTTCGTGCCAGTTTTTTCTTCACCAAAACAGTTTGTAACCTTCTTTGAAGATAATCTGTTTTATCTAATGAAAGAACATCAGGAATTGAATTAACATTTAAACCAATTTCTTTAAGTCTATCGAATAATGCTTTTTGTTCTTCAGGCTTAGCTGAAATCAATTTTTTTGCCTTTTCTCTTATTGATTTTACTCTTGCATCCGCTCTCCAGATTTCTCTTTTGTTTTTAAGCCCAAATTCTTCCTTTATTTTTGCTTCCTCTTCAAATCTCGCTTTGTCGAAAGGTCTTTTTGGTCTTGAATATTGTTTATGTTTTCTTTTCATTTTTTATTTGTAGTAGTTTTAAAATTTTCAGCTTTATTCTCAACTTTATCTTCAGTCTTTCCACGCTTCTTTATTCCCATACTCTTCGTTTTATTTTTTCTGAAGTGGCTCTTTGTTCTTTGCCCTCTTACAGGAAGATTTGCAGCGTGCCTTATTCCTCTGTAGCTCTTTATTTTCTTTAATCTTTTAATATCGAATTCTGTTTGTAACTCCAATCCGGTTCCAGTCAAGTGAAGATTTTTTCCAGTTTCAAAGTCCCTGTTTCTATTAAAAAGAAATTCAGGTATTTTTGGATTTTTTATGAATTCTGTAACCATCTTTATTTCTTCTTCCGTCAAAGAACCAATCTTTCTATTTTTGTCTATTTTTAACACATGGCATGTGGCGTTAGCTAAACTCCATGAAACACCGTTGATTTTAGTCAGCGCAGGATAAACTTTCATAGCTCCTTCTATGTCTTCAGACATCAATCTTACCATTTTCTCTCCGTATTTCTTCTCTTCTCTCATCTTATTAGCCATGTACTCTGATATCTCTGGCTTTTGATGAGGCACCTTCGTTTCTGGTTGTGATGTTTGTTTTTCCATTTTTTAATTTACAAATAAGTTGTGTCTTTCCACAGATGTTAACTCTTTGATTATTCTTTTTTCAATTGCCCTTTCTGGATCGGGTAAGTTTTGAATTCTTTTTTTCATATCATCAAAACTTTCAAATGGCTTTTCTTTTCTTTGTTTAAGAATCTCTTGCATATGTTTTTTTCCTAAACCTGGAAGAAGCTCAATTTGATGCATTCTCTTATTTATTGCTTCTGACTTGTTAAAAAACTCCAAAAATTTAACTTCTCTTTCCTTAACTACCTTTTTGATGAACTCATGCAATGAACTTTTTGCTGACTCCGTCAATTTTTCCCTTGGTAATCTTCCCAAAATGTAGTATATCTTATCTCTCTTGCCGTCGCCTATGTAAACTCTCTCCCCTATTTCCAAAGAAATCCCCCTTCTAGGTACAAGTTCAAGCAGTGTCAAATTTAATTCTCCAATTGCTTGAGCCATAGGCATCATCTTTCTCTCCAAAGGATAGCCATTTGGCAGATATTCTAAGACTATTGCGTATTCTTCTTTTTCCATTTTCTTTATTTGAATTCTTTGACAACGTCAAGTATTTTTTTTGATTCATCTTCGTCTAAACTAACATCAGTGAATATTTTGTTCAAATTCTCAGCATCTTCAGGTAAAAAATCAATAACTTTGGCAATATGTTCAAGTTTTACTTTTATTAAGTTTAAAGATTCAAGTTTTACTTTCATTTTTTTTGCGTCTTTATCATCCAATTTCACAAATCTCTTTATGAACTTTTTAAGCTCTGCCTCACTTTCTTTTTCTTCTCCAAGGTATTCTGTTGCTTCTGCCATACTTAGTGGAGTCATATTTTTTATCATTGTGCTACCTTTTTTCCCATTATCATTATTTTTTTAAGATGAACTGGTTCGATTATAAATTGTTTTTCCTTATTTATTTCTTTTATTTTTACTATATAAGACCTTCCTCGTTTGCCGGCTATAATTCCCGTTCTTCCTTGAATTCTCCCCGGAAAACTAGACTGAACTGCTTGTTCTTCAACAACTGCCACAGAATCTCCCTCTTTAAACTCTTGAAAATATCTACTCAATTGCAGTTTTCCTCTGGTCTTTATTTTTTTCTTTTTAGCCATATAATCTTCAGATTTATTCTATTTAAAAACCTATCTTTAGGCTAGAAATCGCTGTTATTTATCAAGTGAAATGCCTATTGTGTTCGTGGAAACAAGGTCTCCCTTTGCACTTGCATCTTCCATATTCTTTAGAATAGTATTAAACATCTTCTCTCCCCAAACACCTCTCCCGCATCTTGCGCAGAAATCAATCACACTTTCTATAGGGATATCAGTTTTACAATAAATACACTTCTTTTGCATTGACATTTTCTCTTTTATTATCACTTCAAAATTTTAAACTTTTTAAAGATTTGTGTTTATTTTTATTTTAAGTCAATAACAAATCGAATTTGTTACTTTATTCTCATTCATAACGCAAAGCATCAACTGGCTTCAATCTGGAAGCTTGGTCATTTGTTATCTCAGAAAAATCAAGGATCTGAGCTTCCCTCATCACCTTGAGTTCTTTAGCTACAAAGTGTATTTAAATCTAACTGTAAAAAGCTTTAAAAACCATAAATCAAGATTAGTATTATGATAATCCCTGTTCGATGCTTCTCCTGCGGAAAACCTGTTGGTCATTTGTGGGAAGAATACAAAAAACGTGTAGCTGCTGGCGAAAAGCCAAAAAAAATTCTCGATGAACTTGGCCTTGAAAGATACTGCTGCAGAGCAATGTTCCTCGGACAAGAAGACTACATAGAGTTAGTAAGCAAGTTCAAGAAAAGTTAATTCTTTATTCTGTTTATAAAAATAGTACGAAAAAGAAGTTTTGAAACGTTCTTAAATTACCAAAAAGAAAATGAAAGCAAACATGAAATTTTCATTCATCTTATTCAAGAAAAATAAAAATGAAAGACAGCACCATTGCTTCGCGTCTTTTCGGACACTAACACAAGCGGCGTAGGAAGCTTAACTTCTGTGTTCGGAAAGGGAACAGGTGTTTCCAACCTACTATGGCCGTCTTCTAAAATCACAGAAAGAAGAGGTTTATAAAGATTTTGTTCTGAATTCTTCTCTCGAGAATGCCTATCTTTTATACTTAAGACCTAAAGACTTCCAGTAAATAAAACCAAAAAGAATTGAAATCAAGGTTGCTACTACAAGGACAATAACTAAGAATGGAGTGTGTGCACTGAAATAAGCTTCTGATAATGCAGGGATTCCAAATATTGCCCCAATAGTTCCCGGAACAGAAACCACAATACTAACAATGGTAAGGATGGTCATTATTACTGTAAGTCTGCCCATAGTATCATTTAGTTCTCTGTTAGATTTCATCTCAGACTTTGTTCTCAGAGATGCTATTCTGTATATGTGACTTCTACATCTTTCAAGCCAATATCTTGCTTCTGTACTTAAAACATCATAATCAAAATTAACAAGTTCAGTATCGAATTGTTTGATATCTCTTTGTTTTAAAACAATGATTAGTTCAACAAAACTTTCCATTTTGTCTGTTAGTCTTCTTAGCGCTCTTCCAGAGTCTTCAACTAGGTCAAGAACGGGGTCTGATTCTAGCTCGTTCATTCTATCTCTAATGTTTTGAAACTGTTCGGAGTAATTTTTAAGGACGTGTTTTAGCATAAGAAAAGTCATAAGTGTACTCTCTCCATTAGGTTTCATTGAAGAAGTTTTGTAATTTTTACTGTGGTTGTTAAATCCCTTAGGAGCATAAACGAAAACGTTCTTCTTTGAAATGACTATAAGACATTTATCTTCAGTTTCACGATAAAGAGGAAAATACAATACCGAAACTTTGTCCTGATAATCAAAAAAAGGCAGTTCTAATTTTAGTAATGAGTCAATGTCCCTTTGTATTTTAGCAGAAGAAAGGCTCTTTTTTATATCTTCTAATTTTTCAAAAAAATGAATCATCTTCTTTACTAAATAATAACCTTTAAAATATCTTCGCTTCTGTTTAAAGTAAGCGGGAATGCCAGAGTGGTCAAATGGGATGCGCTAAGGACGCATTGGCTTAGTGCCTGCGAAGGTTCAAATCCTTCTTCCCGCATACAACATTAATTTCCTATTACGGAAGACGCCCGGGTAGCTCAGCCTGGATAGAGCGAAAGGTTCCTAACCTTTAGGTCGCAGGTTCAAATCCTGTCTCGGGCATGAGGTAAAAGTTAATTAATCCACCAAAATGTACAAAACAAAAATAAAAAAATTTGTAAGAGAAGCTTCAATACCTCTGGTATTTTTAGTCCTATACTACTTTTTATTCCATTTTCAAAAATTTATTTCATTGCCAACTCAAGACAAGTTCATGGATTTAATCTTAAATTTCATGAATACCCAAAACATCTTTTTAATATTTTTAATAGCATTAGTTGAAGGGGGGCTGATCTTAGGTCAATATTCTCCAGGAGGTATTGTTATTTTTTTGAGTATAATGTCTGCAGAAGGAAATATTCCCAAAATGATTTTGCTTCTTTCAGTTATATCACTTGCTTATTTGTTAGCATATTCCCTTGATTACCTCTTCGGTTATTATGGGGTAGAAACTGTCATTAAAAAATTAGGTTTTGAAAAAAAAGTTGAAAGATATCGAAAGCTCCTTGATAAGAATGTTTTTAGTACCATTTTCTTCAGTTACGCCGAAACAAATATTGCCTCGCTTGTGGCAGTATCTTCAGGATTGCTAAAAATCCCCTTCAAAAAATTCATATACTTCTCGGTAATTTCTGTTATCTTTTGGAACACTTTTTGGGCAGTTGTTCTTTACTTCTTTGGAAATGCCATCCTGAGCATATTTGGAACTACTTACCTCGTAATAATCTTAGCAATATGGGTTTTGATTGTTTTTTATAACAATTTCTTAAAAAAGGAAGAAACAATTAACGTAAGCTCTTAAAACCAAATAAAAATTCTTTATTCTCTTAACAATTTGTTAGAATTAAACAACAAAGTAAAGAATCACTGTTGTATAAAATAAAACAATCAACTCATTCGTTACAAAATACTTTCCCGAAATTTCGTAGTTATTTTTTAACTTGAAAAGTAGGTAAAGGATAATTACTGATTGCAAGAGTATCACATGAAAGTAGATAAAAAAATCGCTAAAAAAGAAAATTGCGGCATCTTTTATGTAAGGTGTTATCAAAGAAGTTATGAGCAGGGTAACAAAAAACCCTTCAAAAAAATCACCCTTTTCTTTTCCCTCTTCTTTATCCTTTCTTGAAAAAATAGAGAACATTCCTTTTTGAAAAAGGTTTGAGAAAGCATATGCTAGACTTAATCCAACAAACCATGATGCTGGAGTCTTTATATAAGTAAATGACTTTTCAAATATACCAAAATTGGATATCTCTATCAGCGTTATCGCGCCCATAACCCCTAAGACCAAAAGTTCTAAGAGAAAAAACTTTACATTCTTGTTCATGAGACAGAAGGTACACCAAATTTAATAAATCTTTACTACGTTACTTCTTCAGAATCAAAAGCCTTTAAAAGAGCTTATTTTTTAGTCCAGCGGTAGTACCAAATAGCAAAGTTTATAACTTTAATTTTCTTAACCAGAACATGCCTATCTTCGTAAAACTTACTAAAGAAGACAGAATTAGACTATTCAAAGAAGCTAAGAAAAATCTAAATGGTCCATGGAACAAAGTTTACCCTCAGTTTAACATTAGTAAGTCAATGTTTTTTAACTACCTCTCTGGAAAATATGACATCCCCCAAGACATCTTCTTAAACCTGAAAAAAATAGCAAAATTTAACATATCTAACTATAAACAGTTCAATAAAAACAAATTCATAAAAAAAGAGATAAAAAATCCAATAATGGACAGTCACCTTGCAGAAATTCTAGGAGTTCTCAATGGTGATGGATACATATCTGATATTAAATATGAAATTAGTGTGGTTTTAAGTTCCTATGAAAAAAATTATGCTCTTTATCTAAAAAATATGTTTGAAAAAAAATTTAAAACTCATTTTAATCTCATTATTCAACCTGGGAAAATCAGATTAAAGACTTATTCTACTGATATTTTTAAAATACTTACTTCTAACTATAACCTTCCAAATGGAAAGAAAAAAGGAAAATTAGCCATCCCAAAACAAGTTTTTACAAACAGAATATGGCTAATTTCTTATCTTAGGGGGTTATTTGACACTGATGGAAGTTTTTATATTAGAAGAAAAAAAGACCCTGTTATAGAGATAAGTAGCGCAGATAAACGATTTTTAAACGAAGTAAAAGATACCTTAATCCATTTAGGATTTAATACATCTATTGGGACTAATAAAATTTCTATTTACAGAAAAGAAGATATCATCAAATTTTTCAATTTGATAAAACCTGCAAACTCAAAACATTTAAAAAAACATCAAAGTTACTTTAATTTAGGCGCTGGTAGTATAATGGCTAGTATATCTGCCTTCCAGGCATAAAACCTTAAGGATTGAGTGCAAAGAAAGCAGATGGCCCGGGTTCGACTCCCGGCCGGCGCATTTTCAAAAATGGACGAAAAAATAGAAAACAAAGGAGAACAGCATACAAACGCAGTTTTAAAAAAACATCCTGAAGCAAAAAAGAAATTTAACTTCAATTACGACAAACATTATGGAAAATTGTTCTTGATTCCAGTGATTCTCATGCTTTTCTCTGTAGGTTACTTATTCTATTTCTATTCTCAAACTGGAGAGTTCATTATCAAAGATGTAAGTCTTTCAGGGGGAACAACTATAACTGTTTTCGGAAATTTTTCAGACACTGAAATTCAATCTTTGGAGAGTAGTTTAATGGCCCAGTATGACGACATCTCTTTCAGAAGGCTCACAGAGTCTACTTCAGGTAAGAGCTCTACATTTGTAATTGAAAGCCAAGAAGGGTCGGAAAAGATTACTGCCTCTATAGAAGAAATACTTGGAATAAAGCTCACACAACAAAACTCCAGCATAGAATTTTCGGATTCTGCTTTAGGTGAAAGTTTCTATCGTCAGTTAATTACCTCTTTGTTTATTTCTTTTGTATTAATGTCTATAGTTATCTTCATTCTTTTTAGGTCATTTGTTCCAAGTATGGCTGTGATCTTTGCAGCATTCTCTGACATAGTCATGCCTTTAGCCTTAATCGACTATTTAGGAATAAAACTTTCAGCAGCAGGAATTGCAGCATTCTTAATGTTAATAGGTTACTCGGTAGACACAGACATTCTTCTTACGACAAGAGCATTAAAGAAACAAGAAGGAACAATAAATGAAAGAATTTATGGAGCATTCAAAACAGGGATATTCATGAATGTAACTGCTTTAGCAGCAGTTCTTCCCGCATTTTTTATTGTAACGGGCTTACCAGACTCCTTTAGACAAATATTCTTCATTCTTGCATTAGGTTTAGTAGCGGACATTATTAACACATGGCTTACAAATGCAAGTATAATCAAGTGGTATTGTGACAGGAAGGGAATAAAATGAAAATATCTTGGAGAGTTTGGGTTTTGACCTTCGTACTCGCGCTTTCATTAGTTTCAATCCTTAACATTTCTTTGGCTTCCAACTTTCTCGTTGGGGCGTTAGTACTCTCAATTCCTTTCACTTTAACTTTTTCAAAATCAAGAACAACAAAAGTGATCATCATGATTTTGACAGTGATTGCTCTCATACTAATAATCTTTTTTTCATTTCACAAAGGAGCGATAATAACTTCAATAAGTTCAGATTCGGTATACTTTACTGATGGACTACGAAAAGGAATGATCATCACGTCAGTTAATAAGAATACGGTGACAAATGTTGAAGACTACATTGCTCAAATAAATTTAATAGACTTCCAAGATTATACAAAAATTGAATTTCAAACAAACCAAGGCAATTTTCTTGTTTTGGCAAATCAAACACCAAACATTGTTGTTTCTAATGTTCCAAAAACTAATCTAAAAACCGGACTTGACTTGGGTGGTGGAGCTCGTGCCGTTCTTAAGCCGATTAATACAACGCTCTCTCAAAATGACATGAATGATTTAGTTTCAGTAACTTCGAGCAGGCTTAACGCTTTTGGAATAAGTGATGTCTCTGTTAGAGGTGTTTCTGATTTGGAAGGGAATAAATTCTTAATGGTAGAAGTTGCAGGAATGACTCGAGATGACTTAAAAGAAGTAGTGGGCCAACAAGGGAAATTCGAAGCAAAAATAGGGAATGAAACCTCTTTTGTCAAAGGAGAAAAAGATATCACTTTTGTTTGCAGAGGCGATGCAACTTGTGCGGGAATTGAATCTCTCGGACAAGATTCTTCGGGAGCATATGTCTCTAAATTTAAATTCTCAGTATCTCTTAGTCAAGAAGCAGCACAGAGGCAAGCAAGAATAACACAAAATTTAACACTTGATCCTACAGATTCTCAGTCTCTATCAAAAAAATTAGACTTGTACGTGGATGACAAACTTGTTGAGTCTTTGTCAATAGGGGTTGGTCTAAAAGGTTCAGATACAACTCAGATTCAGATTTCTGGTTCTGGAAAAGGAGAAACACAACAAGAGGCAGATGATGATGCGCGTAACTCTATGAAAAAACTTCAGACTGTTCTTATAACTGGCAGTCTTCCTTACAAATTAGAGATTGTAAAATTAGATTCTTCCTCCCCTGTTTTAGGAAAAGATTTTACAAAAAATATAATAATTCTTGGCCTTGTCGTTTTCTCGATAGTTTCTCTTTTTATTTTTATAAGGTATAAGAAGATTAAAACAACCCTAGCAGTTATCTTAACAATGTTCTCTGAAGCAGTAATCACCTTAGGAATTGCCTCTTTACTTGCATGGAACTTAGATGCTCCAAGTATTGCAGGAATTATTGCGGGAATAGGTACTGGAGTTAATGATCAAATTGTAATCATAGCAGAATCTGTTTCTGAAGAATCTTCAACTTTAAAACAGAGAATCAAAAGAGCCTTTTTCATAATAATTGGAGCCTTTTTCACTATTTTTGCTGCAATGATACCTTTATTTTGGGCGGGGATTGGAATGCTTCAAGGTTTTGCATTCACAACAATAATAGGGATAACTGCAGGAATTTTGATTACGAGGCCGGCATTCACAGAGATTATAAGAAGAATCGAGGAATAATGAGATGAAAAAAAGATTGACTGAAAAGGAGTTTAAGTCTATTTATACAAGAGTACCTCGTTTGTGTGTCGAAATAATAATTGTTAACAAAAAAGGAATTCTTCTCACTAAAAGATCAATAGAACCATTTAATGGTTTATGGCATTTTCCCGGGGGAGGGGTGTTCTTCCAAGAAACAATAAACCAAGCTATTAAGCGAGTAGCAAAAAATGAATTGGGAATAAATGTAACTGTACAAAAATTTTTAGGCTATGCAGAATATCCTCATGATGGTTTTAGACACAGTGTTTCGTTAGTTTTTAAATGCAAAATTTCTAAAAAAGAAAAACCAAGGGCTATTGAACAAGCAGATGACATTAACTTTTTCAACAAAATTCCCAAAGCAATTATTCCTTTCCACAGGAAATTACTGAAAGTTTATCTGAAGAGTCTTTTAAACAAAGACAAGACTTCACAAAGAATAAAAACAAAGAAAAACTAACTCCCTTATGAACTTTCTTAGAAAAGGTGAGTCTGATATGAAGAATATCTTTAGAAGAATAATAAACAGAGACTTCTCAGGAAATACTGGATTAGCAATAAAAAACAGTACATACCAGTTTTCCACCAATCTCACTGGAAAATTCGGAGCTCTTATCTTTACAGTGATTTTAGCGAGGATTATTCTCCCTGAAACTTTTGGGTTATACAGTCTAGCATTGTCTACAGTAATGTTTTTCTACGTCTTTTCTGACTTAGGAGTGAACCAAGCCCTCATTTTTTTCTCAGCAAAAAATCTAAATAAAAACAAGGGGAAAGCAAAGGCATACATCAGTTATTTGTTTAAAATTAAGTTACTCCTGGCTTTGGCTTCTGCAATAATCTTAATCGTTTTAGCAAGAGCAATCTCTGAGAATTATTACAATCAACCAATATTTCTCGTTTTAATTGCAGGTTCACTTTACATGATCTTCACAAGCCTCCAAAGTTTTTACCTGGCTCTTTCCCAATCAAATAACAATTTTAGAAACCCTTTAATAAAAGAAATTTTCTTACAATCTTCAAGAATTATTGCCATCCCCTTGATAATTGTTTATCTCAGAAAATTTGGTCCCACAAGTTCTTCAAATGTTCTTGCCATTTTTGTCTCCTTATTAGTTATTTCTATTCTTTCTTTACTATTGTTGTACTACCTTTCACTTAAAAATCTAAAACTAAAAAATATAAAATCTTCTAAGTTAAACAGCAGAGACACAAAAGAAATAAGGAGTTATATTTTCAAGATAGCATTGATTACCTCTTCAATTCTACTGCTTGGTAATATTGATAAAATTATCCTTGGCCCATTTGTTTCTCCCGAATTTGTAGGTTACTACTCTGCCGCATTTAGTTTGGTTAACGCCTCCGCATTTTTAATAGTCTTTTCAGATGTATTTTTTCCTATATTTCTCAGAGCAAAAGGAGATGAACTTAAGAGAGCCTTTGAAAAATCAGTAAGAGTGACATTTTTCATTTCATTCGCCCTATTCTCCTTTATCCTCATTTTTGCAACACCTCTAGTAAAAACAATCTTTGGAGCAAACTACTCGTCTTCGATCAACATGCTTAGACTACTAGCGCCTTTGGCTATTTTGTTTCCATTAATAGAACTTTATACTAGTTACATCATCTCTAAAGGAAGTTTAGAAAAGATAAGAAAAATAGTTTTCTTTATACTTGTTATTTCAGTAGTGTTGCCTTTCTTGTTTGTTAAACTAATGCTAAATTATGGGCCCACCTCTGCAGTGTTAGGAGTTATCTTTGGGGTTATCTTAAGTAAAGCAATTCACCTAATCTGCCTGATGTGGGTATCCAGAAAAATTTAAATAGATTCTTTGAAAAATACTATAATGAAGAAAAAAGAAAAAGAGTTTGAAGATTTCAAAAAAAAGACATTACATCCAAAAGAAGAACTCTTAGCAATTTTAACTGTAAACCCTCTTACAGTAAGAATAGCTTACTTTATAAAAAAACACAATTTGAACATTTCTCCAAATCAGGTAACTTCTATTAGACTATTTTTATTATTTCCTTTAATCACCTTCTTGTTATTCCTAGCCCCAATTATGCAATACAGACTATTTTATCTTCTTGCTGCAATAGGTGTCTATTTTATGGCATTCACTGATGATTTAGATGGAAACATTGCTAGAGGTTTAGATAAAAAATCAAAGTATGGGGCTTTTTTAGACAGTATTGCTGACAGAGCGTACACTTTCATCCTCCTAATCTTTATTTTTTCTTTTGGTATGTGGACTAATCACACGCTTTTAATTTATGGAGCATTATTCGCTCTTACGTTAAAATCTTTTCATTTGATGATAATAAGCAAAGTATACTACTACAACCCAAATTCAAGTGTTACGACTATTTTTCCTGAATTCTTTCAGCCAGGAAACAAAGTAATGGTTAGTCTAAACAAGATATTCAAAATAAAAAGATGGTGTGAAAATTTCGGAGGATTTGAAAGAATATTCCTAGCCTTTATGCTACCGGCGATTTTATTTTATTTTGGTTTTGAATTAATTGTCTTTGTAATGGTTTATGCTTTAACCATTTTCAATATTTACTTTTACCTTTCAAGAACCAGAAACCTCATTAGAGACTATGAAGGCGTACTAAACAAGAAGTAATTTTCTTTATCCTATTCTTCAATTCTAACTTGCCACCTTTGGTAGTAATTCCCCGTCAATTGTTTGTACTCTTTAGATAAACTGTCCACCCTTCTAGAATGTTCTTTAGTTAAATCCATATGCCCTGCACTTAGTCCTCTGTCAAGTAAAAATTCTAATTCAGATTCAATGTCTTTAATTCTTTTTTGTTCAATAGACATCTGTAAAATTTCCTAAATCTGTCCAACCTTCTCTTCAAGATTCTTAAGAGAACCAAATTTTCTTCCAAACCAAGCTATCTTCTTTGCATATTCTGGCACATTTCCCCCAAAGTCATCAGGCGTTATGAGTCTTCTCTTCTGTCTTTGAATAACATCATTAGGAATAGAAATAAATCTTCTATTAATCATCTCTTCAACTTGCTTGTAAAAAAGATTAAGATCTCCTGTTACAATATCTAAAAAAGATTTTTCTTCAAGAGGCCAAACTAGATTCCCATATTTCTGATCTACTTCTCCCCAATCCCCACCGCTTAAAGCTCTATCTAAACTTCTATTTGTACGCACTACTTGTTGACCAAATACAGTCTCTGGACCTGATGAAAGAAGTCCTTCATAAAAACTTTGGTAAGAAATTCCTTGGTTTTTTAAATAAACAGCAATATCTTGGGTAAGCCCTAAAATGTGGGATGCTTGAGTTGCCCATGAGAAAAGGAATGTTCTACGAAAATCTTCAGAGGGCATGGAACTAGTTGCTATAACTGTGTCTGCATATTCCGTAATAGGATCTTCTCCAGGTGTAGCATGATTCTGTAATATGGGTGATCTGATAGACCTTAATCCGAATTCTTTCATGTACTCTGGATCATTCATGCCTGCATTTTCTAGAAGCGTGCACAAATAAATATTAATTCCATTATGTTGACCACTGCTAAAAAGAGTTTCTAATCCTTTCGCAAAAGTTCCGTAAGTCTCTCCTGGAAGAGCCAATATCAATTCTGTGTAAGTAGGAATACCTGCCCCTTCATATTTTGCAAGTAACTCCGATCTATTATCAAATTTTATGTTTTTTCTTTTTATGTTTTCTAATACCTGTTCATCTAAACTCTGAAGAGATAATGTAACCCCTATACCCATCCCAGCATCTGTCAATTTTTTGGCCATGTTAAACATTCTCTCATGAGAGTTCTTAGCCCAGTTCGCTCTTAGCTGTTGGGGATATCCCACCCTTTTTTTTAATTCAATTAAGTAATCCGTTAGCTCCTCATCTTCTTTAAACATTCCAAAATTTGCATCAGCATTGTATATCATTGGAATTTTATTTTCCGCTGTCCAATCATATTCTGCTTTAATACGCTCTTCAGAAAATTTCCTCACTTTTGTTTGCGTAGCTGACCCCCACTGACAAAATTTACAGGAAAATGGACAACCTCTATGAGTTTCGGAAGTAACGTGGAACTCTAAATCCGGATTATTTTTAACAAGATTATCAAATTCTCCAGTCAAATAAGGTGATGGTGAACGTTCTAGTTCCTCAATTGATAGTCTCGGTCTTCCAGGCGTTTTTACAGAATTCCCTCCTTGGTTTATAGTAAGTCCAGCTATTCCCTCATAATTTGGATTTTCTTTGAGGCGTTCTCTCAAAATATCAGAAAAAATTACTTCTCCTTCCCCATGAACAAGAAGGTCTACATAAGGATGTTCTTGGAAAAAACCATCAGAGCGATCCGGAACTTGTGGTCCCCCCATGACAATTAATGAATTCGGATGTTGTCTTCTTGTTTCTTTTGCTAATACCTTGCTCCATTCCCAGTTCCAAGTATAGCTTGAGATACCTACGACATCGGGGCTATCCAAAGATTTTGCAATACTATTTGGATCTTCCCTCAAAAAAATTGGAGTGCCAAATCTGTAAGCCTCTTTTAATTCTGGTTGCGCTTTAGCGTGAGCCTGAAGGAGCCCCACAGAATAAGGCAAAAAAACTTTGTTTTCCCCAAATTTGTTGTTAACTTGAGCAAGGTATACATTTCTTGTCATAATTTTCTTTTGCCAATTCTAAGTTATTTTTTGGAATCCTCCGGTAGTTCTATAATTTAATCCCTTTATAAGATTTATGAAGAGAAAGCGTACAAATTAACAATATTCTCTACACTTTTGAAAAGAAATGGTGAAGATTTAACGATGTAATCGAATAAAATTTTTAGTCATATGCTACTCTATTTCATAATCTTTAAAAAACAATTCACTATCTCCTTGTAATATGAAAGCTATAATTCTTGCAGCAGGAATCAACTCAAGACTAAAAGATTACATAAACATACCAAAATGTTTGCTTCCATTAGGAGATAAAACCATACTTGAAAATCAAGTATCTTCATTAATAAAAGCAGGTTTTAAACAGGAGGATATACTTGTCGTTGTGGGACATAAACATGAAATGATAGAAAAAGTTCATAACAACACACTATTTAATCCAAAATTTGCAGAGTTCAATAATGGTTATAGTGTTTATCTTGCATTACAGTACATCCTTCATGAGTGTGATTTACCAGAATCAGAAAAAATTTTTATTCTGGATGGAGATCTTGTATATGACAATAACTTAATTCTAAAAATCAGTTCATCAGATAACGAAAACATTCTTGTAAACAAACCAATCGATTACAGTTTAGAACTAAAAGATGAAATTTCTGTTTTAGACAGTAACGGAAAAATCGTAGAATTACAAATCCCTTCTCAGAAAGACCCTCTGGCCCCTGAATACTCTCAAAAGCCTCTTTACAGTTATGCTGGAATAATGAAAATTTCAAAAAACGTTGCAACACAATTACACGAAAAACTAAAAACCTCTCATCAAGGTTGGTACACTTTATCTCTTCCAGAGATTGTTCTTAATAATGATATCTACTCTTTTGAAATCACCGAAGATTTAAAATACTGTTTTGATGTGGATACTAAAGAAGATTTAGACAAACTTTCAAACATTAACTAAAATGCAAAAATCAAGAAAACCCTTTAAGATGTTTACTGCCGGCCCAGTAAATGTTTCAGATACTGTCAAACAATCGTTAGCATATTCTGAAATAGGACATAGAGAACCAGAATTTTCTGAGGTTTACGAAAGCATAAGGGGGAAATTGTTACAAGTATTCGGAGCTAATCCTAAAGATTATGGCTCTTTTGTCGTCGGAGCGTCTGGCACTGGTGGAATAGAATCTGTTTTGTCAGGTACTGTCCACAGCGGTGGGGAAATGCTCGTTATTAACAATGGTGCTTTCGGAGACAGAATGGCTGAGATTTGTGAAATATACCAGATTCCCACTCTAAGAGCAGGTTATCAATGGGGACAATATCCCGACCTTAAAGGTGTAGAAAGATTAATTCTTGAAAATCCCAAAATTGAAGCCGTCTCAATGGTATTCCTTGAAACTAGTACTGGTATGACAAATCCTGTTAAAGAAGTTGGGAAGCTTTGTAAAAAGTACGAAAAGATGTTCATTGTAGATGCTGTTAGCGGATTAGCAGGTGATCCTTTAAACGTTCAAGAATCAAATATAGACTTCTGTATATCCAATACCAACAAAGGACTTTCTGGTCTACCTGTAATCTCTTTTGTTTGCGCCAAAAAAAGTTCTGTTGAGAATGTAAGAGACATTCCTCCACGAAATTTTTATTTGAGTATGTTAAAGCATTATGATTACGCCGAAAAAACAAACCAAACACCAACTACTCCTCAGATTCCACTTTTTTATATGCTTGATCAAGCATTAACTGAATTGTTAGAAGAAGGTGTTGACAATAGACACGGAAGATATCGAGAAAATAGTAATATTATGAGGCGTCGCCTTGGTGAACTGGGTTTTAGATTTCAGCTACCTGCAGAACAAATGTCACGAGTGATGACTAATGTTTTAATTCCAAATAGTCACAAATACGAGGAGTTTCATACTCCTTTGAAAGAAAGAGGGTACATTGTTTATCCGGGAAAAGGCCCTCTTGAAAACAAGATTATACATATTGCAAATGTTGGCACTCATACACTCGATGATGTAAATGACTTTTGTGATGTTGTTGCAGAAATTGTAAGAGAAAAGCGAGTAAAATATTAACTTATTTCTCTTCCCTTTTTCTTTCAGGAAATAATCTTTGTATTTCTTCCTCAGATGCCCCGCAGATTCCTCTTTCAGTAATCAATCCGGTTATCAATCTAGCCGGAGTCACGTCAAAACCGTAATTTACAGCAGGGCTTTCTTCAGGAGTTACTAAAACTCTTTTCAATTCTCCCTCATGTAAACCTTCAACATAACTTACTTCCTCGGCATCCCTTTCTTCAATAGGAATTTCTTTCACTCCATCTTTAAGATTCCAATCAAAAGTTGATGAAGGGAGGGCAACGTAGAAAGGAACATTATTGTCTTTTGCAGATAATGCCTTAAGATATGTCCCTATCTTGTTAGCAACATCTCCAGTGTGGGTAACTCTATCTGCACCGACGATACAAGCATCTACCATTCCGTGTTGCATCAAATGTCCTCCAACATTATCCGAGATTACATGGTGTGGAACTCTATGATTGAGTAACTCCCATGCTGTTAGTTTAGCTCCCTGATTTCTAGGTCTTGTTTCATCAACCCAAACATGAACTTTTATTCCAGCATCAAATGCAGCATAAACTGGAGCAAGTGCAGAACCGTAATCTACAAATGCTAACCAACCCGCATTACAGTGTGTTAGAATATTTACTGGTTCTCCACTTTTCTCTTTGCTTAGTCTTTTGATTATCTCTAAACCCTCTTGCCCAATTCTTCTACAGTATTCTGCATCCTCATCAGCAATTTTATTTGCCGTCTTTAATGCAACTTCTACTTTTTCTTCAAGCCCATTTACAGAGCTTATTTCTTTTATCTGTCTGTCGACGGCCAATGCAAGATTAATAGCTGTAGGTCTTGTTCTTTTAAGTTTTTCTCCAGACTTTATCAAAAAGTTATCAAAATTATGGCTAGGGGCCTCAAGAGCTGCAAGGTACATTCCATATCCTGCTGTGGCTCCGATAAGACCTGCACCCCTCACATGCATATCCTTAATTGCTGTTGTTGCATCTCTAACGGTTCTTAAATTTTCAATTACAAATTTATGTGGAAGATATCTCTGATCTATTATTTTGACTGTGGAATTCTCTTCTTCTGATAACCAAATTGTTTTGTAAGGAATACCTTTTACTCTCATATAACCAAGGCTAAGAGGACATCTTTAAAACTCTTATGATACAAAAAACTAGTAAATTCTATTATGTACTTCTCTTTAATAAACTTTAATAAGGATATTTCAAAAGTATTTTTGTATAAGATGATACTTTATTTTGATAATCGAATAACTGACATTCAGCTGATGCCGAAAGGTTCCTACGCAGAACTTGACACAATTAGGGAATCTAATTCTAATTATAAGTTTCAAGATAGACTAGCCGTTACAATGTACTCTCTTGCAAGCCATGCAGATATTCCATGGACAGATGTGATTATTAAGTACGAACTCTCTCCGGCGAACAAGAAGAAACAAAAAATATTTGAAAAATTTGTAAAAAAGATATGGCCCGAAGCCAAAATTATTTATGGGCAAAGTGTTAAAATAAGTCAGTATAGAGAAATCGCTAAAATAATAAACAACAGCAAAGACAATTGGATTTTTTATGCTGCTAATAATGATCATCCTTTTATGTCTCCTGATAAAGAAATGCTCAACAAATGTCTCAGAAAAGCTGAAGAATTGACTAAAAAGCACAAGTATGTTTCAGTTGTTTATTCCCATTTTCCTGAACCATTACATATGGCTAGAGAAGGAACAACGCTTCATGATATAGGATTCCCAGCCTCAAAAATACTTGAAGAGAATAAAGATACCATAGTGGCTTTATTCCCAAAAGGGTATACTACTTCGATGCAAATTGCCAACAAAAATTTGTTTAATCATTGGGTCAATGGAAATATTCCTGAATCTGCACCAATATGGAAACTAGAAAATGTTTATAATTATATTCCTAAAAGAAAAAGGCCGCCCCAAATACTAGTATTACCAAAAAGGCCGCTTTTTGCTCACTTTGATGGATACAGCCATAACAAAGGAACGGGATATCTTGTTTCTGCCTCACTTGTTCCCCCCTTATTTATTCCACCCGGATTTTTTGAAAATAAAATAAAAATAGCTTATGGGTATGACAAAATGAGGGAAGGATGGGTTAACATAAATCCTTTAAAGAAAAAATATTCTTTTGAAGATTCTGTTAACGGAACAGATTTAATGATAACCTTGAAAGATTTACCCTTGTTTTGGAAAAATAGAATAAAAGAAATAGACATTAATCCAAAAGCCGACTTAAAAAAGTTGGAAGATGCTGCAGCTAGAAGAAAAAATAAAATAGAGAATGCTTACTTCAAAAGAAGTATTTGGAATTTTCCCCTTTATGAAGCATATGTCTATCAATTTCGAATAAGAAATTTGATAAAAAGAGTGCTTTCAACAATTAAGCCGATTAAAGAAACAATAAGAAAGATAGAGATAAAATACAAGATAAAATTGTGATTTAATACAACTTATTATCATAATCTTTATAAGTTAGAACAAAGAGCAATTATTATGGAAGAGTCTAAGAAAAAACTTAATCTGATAATAGACATTGACGGAGTAATGACTACTGGTCAATTCCTCTATTCTGAAAAAGGCAAAGCGTTCAAAGTCTTTGGCCCTCATGACTCGGACGGCCTTAAAATAATAAAAGATAAAATCAACATCCTCTTCATAACTGCAGACAAACGCGGTTTTAAAATCTCTAAAAAAAGAATCGACGACATGGGATACAAAATTGAACTTGTCAAGGACGGAAGCAGGTATGAATGGATAAAAAGTAATTTTGGTCTTGAAAATGTAATCTTCATTGGGGATGGGATTTCTGATGCTTTGGTAATCAGAGATTGTAGGTTTGGGATTGCTCCTGCAAATGCAAGAGTTGAAGCAAAGAAGTGGGCAAAGTACATAACACCCTCCAAATCAGCTGAAGGTGCTGTTTGTGATGCATGCATAAAAATTAATAAGGTTTTCTTCGGTGGTAAGAACAATTAATATGGATGAAAATCAAAAAATTCTAGAAGTAGCTAAAGAAGCGGCAAGAAAAGGCGGTGAAATAGTCTTAAAGTATTTTAAAGAAGAGGTTGAATTTCGTCAAAAAGAAGATAAAACATTTGCGAGCATTGCTGACGATGAATCGGAAAAGGAGATTAAAGAAATAATCTTAAGAAATTTCCCAGAACATTCTATTTACGGGGAAGAAACAGGAAAAACCGGTCAAAGTAATATCGTTTGGCATGTTGATCCTTTAGATGGCACAAGCAATTTTAGAAATAAAATACCACTTTTTTGCGTTTCAATAGGGGTAGAAAGGGATGGAAATTTTATTGTGGGAGTTATTTATAACCCTATTACAAATGAACTCTTTTCAGCTTCAGAAGGCGAAGGAGCTTTTGTTAACGAAAAAAGAATAAGTGTAAACAAAGAAGATATCTCTAAAGGAATTCTTGTTCTAGACTCTTCTTTCAAGGGAGACATTGGAAGAATAAAAACTAACTTACAAAGTGAAATAATCAAACTTTCTTCAAGAATTAGAATGATAGGAAGTAATGCTCTGCAATTAGCAGAGGTAGCTGAAGGAGCATATTTCTCTTCAATTTCAGATCACATTGATGCCTATGACTTTGCTGCAGGAATAGTCTTAGTTAAAGAAGCTGGGGGAATTGTGACAGACCAATTTGGAAACAAACCCTCTGCAAAATCAAAAGTCATTGTTGCTTCGAATAAAAAAGAAAATCACGAGAAAATAATTGGATTAACTAAAAATTATTATTCTAACTTTGATAAGCAAAATTCTGTTAATAATTATAAAGTTTGCATCTTAGCTGGGGGGATTGGTAGTAGGATGGGGGAGTTTTCTAAAACTTTTAATAAAGCGATGATTCCTGTTCAAGGAAAACCTTCTATTTGTCACATAATAGAAAAATTTCCCGAAGATGTAGAAATAGTGGTGATTGTTGGCTATAAAAAAGAAACAATCATAGACTACTTAAAATATGCTTATCCTAAAAGAAAATTTACTTTTTTCGAAGTTGAAAAACCTTCAGGATTAGGCGCCGGTCCTGGCTATGCCGTTTTGGAATGTAAACACTTACTTCAATGCCCATTCATCTTTTTTGCTGCAGATACCTTAGTAAAAGAAAATGTTCCTGAACCCGATGAAAATTGGTTTGGAATCGCAGAAGTTGATGATACTAGTAGATTTTGTTCTGCCAGCATAAACGAAGAAGGAATGATTTCTAAAATTGATGACAAAATAAAATGTGACAACAAGTTTGCATTTATAGGGTTAGCAGGGATAAAAGATTACAAAACTTTCTTTGCATCTTTAGAAAATGACAAAACACTCGTAAAAGGAGAAATTCAAGTTTCTAACGGATTTAAATCTCTAATGAACTTGGGAATGAAAGCAATTACATTTACCTGGTTTGATACTGGTGACCCTACATCGTATTCTCATGCTTTAGAAAATTATCCAAACGGGGAAGGTTATCGCGGGCAGTAATGCTAATCTCTATGCTTCAACTTCATAAATCTTATAAAGGCGTTTTAATATTTACGGGAGTAGTCAGCGAGGATGTTTATAAATAAAAACATTATAGGCGACTATCGGATAGACAAAATGGTGAATTATAAAGTATGCATCTTAGCTGGAGGCGTTGCTAGTCAAATGGGCGACTTGACTAAACATGTTAATGCAGCTATTCTTCCCGTAAACTTCAAAGCTTCTATTTCTTATATGATTGAAAAATTCCCAGAAGATGTTGAAATTGTAATTGCTGTTGGTCACAAAAAAGAAACAGTTATAGACTACTTAACTTTGGCATATCCAAATAGAAATCTAAAATTTGTTGAAGTTGATAGGTATTTTGGACCTGGAACCGGACCGGGGTATGGACTTCTTTGTTGCAAACAGCATTTGCAATGTCCATTTGTTTTTGCGGTGTCAGATACAATAATCCTTGAAGAAATTCCAAAACCAGAGGAAAACTGGTTCGGAATCGCTCCCACAAAAGAAACAGAACCATATTGTACTGTCAAGATAAAAAATAATCTTGTCTATCAAATTGACGACAAAATAAAATGTGATAATAAACATCTTTTCATTGGTTTGGCTGGAGTGAAAGATTATGAACACTTTTGGGAAGCTCTGGAGAATGATAAAGAGCCCGTAAGAGGAGAAATTCAAGTTTCCAACGGGTTCAAAAGGCTTATTGAAAAAAGACTTGTTCCTATAGGATTCACTTGGTTTGATACTGGAGCTCCTGGAAGCTATAAGGAAGCTCACCTCAATTTTTCTGGAGGAGGGCAAACATTTGACTTTAGTAAGAATAATGAATTTCTTTATTTTGTCAATGGAAGAGTCATAAAATTTTTTGCTGATCAAGAAATAACGAAAAAGAGGGTTGAAAGAGCAAAGAACCTCGTAGGGCTTACACCAAAAATTGAAGGACATAAAGGCAACTTCTATTCATACAAAAAAATGGATGGGCAGGTACTTTATTCCGTTTTAAACCCCCAAATAGTAAACGACTTTCTCCAATGGGCAAAAAGAGATTTGTGGAAGGAAATAACTCTCTCTGAAAATGAAAAAAAAGAGTTCAAAGAAGCAACACAAAAATTTTACTACGAAAAAACAATGAAAAGACTAGGTGAATTTTATAACAAATCAAAGATTAGTGACGATTTTAATGTCATCAACGGAGTTCAGATTCCACCCTTAAAAGAACTATTAAACAAAATCAATTGGGAATACATCTGCAACTCTGTTCCTGTAAAGTTTCATGGAGACCTACAATTCGATAACATTTTAGTAAGCAGAGATGAAAAGAGCCAACTAACAAAATTTATCCTTCTCGATTGGAGACAAGACTTTGGAGGACTTACCAATGCTGGAGACTTATATTATGACTTCTCCAAATTGTATGGTGGAATGATAATCTCATACCAACTGATAAAAACAGGCCAATTTTCTTTTGATATGAGTGGCTCAAGCATACATTACAACTATACTATCAAAAATGACTTGCTTGAAGCAAAAGATGAATTTGAGTCTTTCATTAAAAAAAATGGTTTTGACTTAAACAAAATAAAAGTTATCACTTCTCTAATTTTTCTAAATATGTCCCCATTACATCATGAACCCTTTGATTTGATGCTTTATCACCTCGGAAAAACAATGTTGCATAAGTCTCTTAAACAAACTGAAAATAATAAATTACAATAAAATGTCAAATTCTAAAATAGCTGTTGGACCAATGAGCTCGGAAGTTGTTGAAGCAATATTCAGATTCTCTAATTATAACAGAAAAGAACTAATGATTATAGCTTCGAAGAATCAAGTGGACCATTCTGGAGGTTATGTGAACAAATGGACAACAAAAGAGTTCATGAACTTTGTTAAAAAAATGAGAGAAATGTACCCTCAATCAAATGTTAAAATCTGCCGAGACCATTGCGGGCCAGGTTTCAATGGGATAGACGGCTTGGAAGACAGTTATAAAACAATAAAAGATGATATAGAAAACGGATTTGATCTTATCCACATTGATTTTTGCCATTTTCGTGGATCAAAAGAACAACAGTTTGAAGAAACCAAAAAAGCAATAGAATACTGTTACAGCTTAAATCCAAAAATAATGATCGAAGTTGGAACTGACGAAAATGTTGGTACAAATTTTGGTTTTATGAACCTCAAAGAAATTGAAAGAGAAGTAGAGTTTTTCACTTCTTTTTGCAAGCCAGAGTTTTATGTTGTTCAAACAGGAAGTCTCATCCTAGAAATTAATCAAGCTGGAAGTTTTAATAAGGAATTTGTTGAAAAGATTTCACAAATTCTAAAGACTAAAGGAATAAAGCTTAAGGAACACAATGCAGACTATCTTTCACTAGAAGAAATAGAAAAAAGAAATGGAATTGTAGATGCTATGAACATTGCACCACAATTAGGGGTATTACAAACAATGTTCGTATTGAACAAATGTCTTCTTTATGGAATTGATTTCACCGAGTTCTTAGCTGAGGTATATGAAAAAGGAAAATGGAAGAAGTGGATGAATAAAAACACACCTGAGAACAAGTTTTTATGTTGTGTTATAGCGGGACATTATCATTTCTCTTCTGAAAATTATAAAAAATTAATAGAAAAATTAGGGGAAAGAGAAGACATCAAGGACAATATAATAGACCATCTAATGGGGGTTATATCTCATTATGTTAGAAAATAAGATGTTGGAAAAAAGGACAATCCTGATAACTGGCTCTTCGAGAGGGATAGGGGCTTCCATAGCAAGACTAGCAAAAAATTATGGAGCAAACGTAATTTTACACGGAAAAACGGAATCGGAGAGCCTTAAGACTCTGGCTCGTGAATTAGATTCACCATATATCTTTTGTGATGTTTCTGATGAAGAATCTGTCAGACGAGAAGTCGAATCTCTTGAAGGAATAGACATCTTAGTTAATAATGCTGGAATAAATCCTTCAAAAAACTTTATGGAACTTACAGGTAGCGATTGGAGAGAAATCTTTAATGTAAACCTTTTAGGTCCAGTTTACTTTTCAAAAGCGGTTCTCCCAAAAATGATTGAAAAAAGATATGGAAGAATAATTAACATCTCTTCTTTCAAAGGTTTAAATTATGTTTCAGGAAAACCCGCCTACGCCGCTTCAAAAGCAGCAGTTATTAGGCTAACTTCAAGCATGGCTGAAGAATTTGCGCGTTACGGAATAAATGTTAATTCAGTTGCTCCGGGATTTACTGAAACAGAGATGACAAAGGCAACAATGTCTCCTAAAATACAATCTCAAGTCGATAAGATACCTTTGAATAGAATGGGAAAGTCAGAAGAAATTGCCGAGGCTGTTTTATTCTTGGCAAGCGATAAAGCAAGTTACATAACTGGACAAACAATAATTGTTGACGGGGGTTTGAGTATAATTTAAAATGTCCGAAGAAAAAAGAAGAGATTGGTTCAAAGAAGATTTCCTATCCTTTCAAAGAGAAGGGGCAAAGATTGTAACAAAGCCTTGGGGGATGGAAGTATGGTTAGAACTAAATGACAGATACTGCTATAAAAGAATTTACATCTCAGCAGGGAACAAAACAAGTTTACAATATCATGAAAAAAAACTAGAAACTAACTACATAATAAAAGGGGAAGCAGAAGTTTGGATGCAAGATCCAAATGGAGAAACCAATCTAAGAATTGACAATCAAGACTATACTTTTTCAGTTACTAAAAGAAGAGAAAATTATTTCTTTACAGTAACTCCCCCAACAGTTCATAGAATTAAGGCTCTTACAGACATAATCTTACAGGAAGTTTCAACACCTGATGTCGACGATGTAGTAAGACTTCAAGATGATGCTGGTAGAGGAAGCGGAAAAATAGACTCGGAACATCAGTAGGTTTCTTAATCCTAAGCAACACCAGCGTTAATCATACCTGCCACTTTTTTTGCAATATCTACACAGGTGACGACTTTTCCAGAAAAAATAGTGATTAATCCATTACCATGATTTGTAATTTCGCTTGGCCTTTCATCAGTGTCATCAACGTTGGCCTTTACTGCTCTTATCACATAAATTGGTCTGATTATTTTTGCATCTTTCAATATTGGAAAATCTTTAGTGGCAGTTTTTAATATCTTCTCCCTATTAGTCTTTACATTCTGCAAGATCATAATTTCTGGATCAAGATTATCAGAAACAAAATCATTGAGTATGGACTCTTTTATATGCACTAATGTAAACCTTCCTTCTTCTGCCCTTGGCATCAAAGTGCTGAATTGTCCGTCGAATATTGATAGACCAACTTTCTCTTTTAAAGGAAGTTCAATCTCAAGCATTTCAACTAGTTCATAAAGAACCTTTCTTCTAGGTAAACCAAACCACTGATTAAAACAGTTAAAATTAAAGTACGTTGCATTTATTACAAAATCAAACTCTTCTTCTAAAATTCCTGAAGGAGAAGATATTCTTAACACCTTTTTATCTCCCCTAATCTCTCCACCCTTTATTTCATGGTTAAGTTTAACCTCAACTTCTGAATTTTTTAATTTTTCCTTCACTATCTCAAGCATTTTTTTTGGGTCATAGGCATATTCTGCTACTTTAACAACCATAGAAACCCTCTCTTTATTTATGAGGTTTCCATCAATGTCTACTACTTGATAAGGAAGCCCCAATTCTTCACAAAATTTTAAGTAACTTCCCGGAGTTGTCTTACTATCCTCTTTTGCTATTGCATGATAATGATTAAAAGGTCTTATGATACATCCGCCATATTCTTTTTCAAAGCTTTCTCTTGAGTTTAGGCATTCAAGTGCAGTACTTTTGCTTCTAGGGTAATGGTATCCTCCATGATGTCTTAAATGATTATTTGTAGATGCTCCAGAAAGAAGTTCTCCTGAACGCTCATACAAGGTAACATCAAAATTTTTTGAGAGTTCTAAAGCTGTTGAACTGCCAAATATTCCTCCACCAATTACTGCCACCTTCCCCGTCCTCTTTTGCGGTATTCCTCTTTTTAAGTCATAAGAAGCGTATTCAGCAATAATTTTCTCTGTAAGTTCAATACTTTCAAGAATTTCTTTTTTCTCAACTAAGGGGGCATTAAGCCCATTGACTGCTCCTAAAAATTTTTTAATTGAAACTTTTAGAGGATCTTCTATCTCAAAACTTCTTCCATTTCCCATGAATGTCTGTTTGTATGCCGGGCCTATTTCTCGTCTAAAAGATTCTCCATTTAAAGAAAAAATAATTTCTCCCGGTTTTTTTGTTCTTAACTTAAAATCATAGACTACTTCACACTCTTGTTCCGAATTTCTGTATTTGAATCTAACGGTCATCGCCTCTTCACTTTTTGATAAGAATTCCACATCTTCTGCCTTCCCATTAGGAATCAAACCTATCAGAATACTATTTGTGTGGGGAAGGTGGTCCATTATCATGCTTATACCACTTTCTGCAGGCTCCATATAAATAGAAAGATTTCTTAATTTGTTCAAATCAGGATACCTTCTGAAGTAGTCTACAATTGAAATCCACTGGGTGTTTATTGTTAAAAGTTTTTTTCTTTTTTCAGCAAGATTAAACAACTCTTCTGCTATTCTATGATTATTACCTTTTGTTTGAACAAAAGGTTTTTCACATATTACGTGCAGATTATTTTCTAAACATAATCTTATCTGATTTTCGTGCATCTCAGGTGGTGTACAAATAGAAACAGCATCTAAACTCTCCCATTTTATCAATTCTTCAAGTTTATGGTAAGCTCTTACATTAACATTGAACTCTTTCTTTAACTCTTCAGCTTTTTTTGAAGCACTTTCTCTTGTGCTACAAAGAATAGCAACCACTTCTGCTCCAAGTGCAGAAAATTCTCTAACGTGATACTTCCCGATTTTTCCCACCCCTAATATCGCAACTCTTATTTTTTCCATTATATTTTTGTTTTATTTGTAACTTTTATTTACTTGTAAAAATTTTAATTAAGTTATCAGCATGTTTCTCCCAAGTAATCTTGCTATCTTGCATCCACTTCCTGTAATCTCTTTCTTTCGAATTTTTTATAGCCTCTTCAAGACTATTGAAATTTTCTACCTTATCAAAAGGAAATTTATACCCTTCTGCATGCATATTTCCAACTATTCTGGGAACACCTGCAGCCATAACTTCCATGTAAGTTACACCGCCACCAGAACCTTTTGGAGGTAGACTAACATAGATTTTACACTTATTATAAAATTCATTCATTTTCTCATGAGGAATATTTTCTGCAATTAAGACTGGAATCCCTAATTTTTTACCTATTGATTCAACATGCTCTTTGGTGAGGTTTTCTGTTGGTTTATTTGTCCATCCTAGGTAAATTCTTTTTTTGTTAAGAGGTTTAAACTCCTCCATATTGACAGCAGTAGCAAGGAGTGTTGACTTTGAATATCTCTTTTCATTTGTGCGATCTCCAGTAAGCAACCTTTTTCCCATAAGAATTCCAACTGGAACTTGAACAAAAAAACCTTTTCCACTTTGTGTGGCATTAAAAAAACAGAAATGTTTTTTCTTGAATATCGGATAAGGAAACAAGAGAGGTAATGCAATATTCCAATCTTGAGTATAAATTATGTCATATTTCTCTTTTTTCATGATATCTTTAATCTTTTTTCTTAAAGAAGAAAGGGACTGCCTCACACTGTTAAGTTTTAGGTCATCTTGCCTAGAAAGGATATCAACCGTATGCCCTTTTTTGTTAAACTCCTTAGAAAGGTTTTTCATAAGGGTCTCAACACCACCAAATCCTTTATATTTTCGCTCTTTAACAACAAAGAGAATCTTCATAGACTTTCATAAATTTTTGGGGTTAAAAGCTTTATGAAGAGAGAAACTATAGTTATCCTCATATAAAACTCTTTCATAATCTTTAAATAAGAACTTAGTTGTAGGTTTTTATGAAGATACTTTTCATAAAGTTAGGGGCCCTTGGAGGAGTATTAAGGGCAACCCCTCTATTTACTGGACTTAAAAGAAAATACAAGAATTGTGAGCTTAATGTTATTACTAAAGAAGATGCCTCCCCTCTTTTGGATAATAATCAAGACATCGACAAACTTTGGATATGGGAAAGAGACAAAAACAAAATTGAAAAGGATTCTTTTGATTGGATAATAAACACTGAAGATGATGAAGAAACTTGCAAATTTGCTACCAAACTGAAGACAAAAAAATTTACGGGTCCTTACTTTTCTAAAGAAGGAAAGATAACCTACACCAAGGATATAGCAATATGGTACAACATGGGTAAAATCTCAAAGTTTGGACTAAAAAAAGCAAATCAACTGAAGAAAAAAAACTCAAGAAGATATCAGGAGATATACTCTCAAATTTTAAAACTCCCCAAAAATAAATACCCTCTAGTCTTGAACATGACTGATTATGAAAAAGAGTGGTCTCATGATTTTAGAAAAAAACATGAAGTTGGTGGAAAACACTTTCTTATTGGGGTAAACACAGGGGCTGGAGCTAACTGGCCGATTAAAGCGCTTTCAATACAAAAAACAGTAAATCTCATAAAAGATATTCACAAAAAAAATCAAAGTGTAATCCTTTTAGGCGGTCCAAATGAAAGAGGAAGGCATCAAGAGATTCTCAAAAAACTAAATGTTAGACTGATAAAAAACTCTTTTCAAAATAAAACCCGAAGGTTCTTCTCAAATATTATTTCTTTTAAAGATATCATAAAAGCCTCTGAATTTGACATAAAATTGATAAATCCTGGTACTGAGAATAGCCTACGAAAATTTATATCGATAATAAACGCATTAGACATTCTCATAACTAGTGATACCTTGACACTTCATATTGCAGTTGCACTTAAAAAAAGAGTTGTTTGCTTTTTTGGACCGACTTCTGCAGAAGAAATAGAATTATACGGACAGGGTGTTAAAATAAAACCTAACTCAGACTGTTACTGTTGCTACAAGAAACAGCGCACAAGTGAAAAGATGTGTATTGATGAAATAGAAGTGGACAAACTAACTCAATCAATGTTAAATCAGACAAGATACCTATAACTTTTTCTTCTCAATCTCTTTTTCCTTCCTTCCAGATGTAACTGACTTTTCAATTTTTCCAAAGAAAAAGCCCCTATGAAAACCAACAAAGTAGCCCATTCTCTTAGTGTAAAATATCCTAACATATGTTGAAAAAAGAAGCAAAGGTGAAAAGACTATTGCAAAAGGTATGGCTAAATAACTTAAAACCATGGCTAAAAGATACTTTTTTGGAACCTTTCCGTAATACTTAAAGTTGACACCGTCCCAGTGTCCAAAGTTTTTGAACTGATTGTATAGCCCCTTGTAAGTACCCCTCATAGCCCTATAACCAATAGCGTCTTTTATCGTAGACGCCTTATATCCTCTGTTGAGTATACGTTCATTGAATAAAGTGTCCTCGCCACCATAAAAGTCTTCAGGATAACCACCTACCTCTTTCCATATCTTCTTTGATAAAATGATATTTCTTGAAGAACCATAGTTCCCATTTTTTGTAAGACTTTTACCCATTATTTTTTCGAATCTGTTCTTTGCAAGAGGAAAAGTCCTTCCAAACCCAATTTGCCCGTTAAATCCTGCAACCATATTTTTTATCCAATCCTTGTGGTAAACACAACCTCCACCGTCCGCCCCAATAACAGTATCATTTTTAGCGTTTTTTATTGCAATGTTTCTACCTTCTGCAATGTTACACTTTTCAGTTTCAATGATCTTTAATATTTTGTAAGTTTTTTTATAATCTTTTAGAATTTTTGTCGTGTTATCTGTAGAACCCCCATCCACAATCACAAACTCATCAGGCTGTATGGTTTGTGCTTTAATAGAATCTAACAAACCTTTGATGTTCTCCTCCTCGTTCCAGACTGTGCAGATAAGACTAACCTTCATAAAAAGGCCAGACAAAGACATTTTAAAAGGTTTATGTAAATAAAAGTCACAATTAAGAATAAATTTATATAAGGTACTTAACAAAGATTTTTACTCGAAGAAAATGAATCTAAAAAATAAACTAAGAATAATCACTCTAAAAGTCTTGGGTCCAGAGAACGTTGATAAAATAAGATATCTCAAGTTTTCATACAAGTTTAACAAATTTGTTAAGTACAAAGACAAGAACGTTTTTATTAAAAAATTCTCAGACTTTTACGAACCTGAGATGAGCATCATTCCTAAGATACTTCCTACTCCTGAGGTTATCGTAGACGTTGGAGCAAATTATGGGACTTACTCATTTTTCTTATCAAGATTATATCCAAAATCCCAGATTTTCGCATTTGAACCCTCAACGAGAACTTTTAATATACTAAGAAAAATAATTAAAAAATTTAACTTAAAAAATGTTATTCCAATAAAAAAAGGACTAGGAAGCAAAGAAGAAAAGAAAAAAATAGTAATGCCGGCACATTATACTATTCTGGCCTATATCTCTGAAGATAACAAAAAAAAGAAAAGTAACGACTTAGTTGAAGATATAGACATCACAACTCTAGACGACTTTGTCAAAAGAAACAATCTAAAAAAAATTGACTTTATCAAATGTGATGTGGAAGGTTTTGAATTTGAAGTCTTTAAAGGTGCGAAAAATACACTTAAAAAATTTAAGCCTATGGTGTTGGTTGAAATTGAAGAAAGACACACTCTCAAATATGGGCTAAACCCTAATGATGTTCTAAAATTCTTTAAGAAATTGGGCTACACGTGTTATTCTATAAAAAGTGAAGACATAAAAATCACTGATAAAGTAAATAAAGAAATTCCTCTATACGTTTTTTCGTATAAAAAATTAAAAATCCCAGTTTCACAATCCTTTTAAATAGTTCTAGCGTTTTTTGTCTATGAGGGAAAAGAGAAAAGCCGGAAAACTGGACATATTCTTCAATCCAGGAGTCCACCCCCAGTTTGCAGAAATTTTCAATTATCCTCCAAATGGGGTTAAATACCATTACTCAATGCCTAGTGGAGATCATAATTCTGAATTTACGCGGAAAAAGAGGTTAGTAATAGTTCAGACCCACAAACTTGGATTACCAAGAATTTCTCAAGTTAAAAATACCGAAAAATATGATTTGATATATTCTACAAGAGGAATACTTCCTCTAAATAGAAAACCTTGGATAGTAGACATTGAATCTGGAGCAGCCTTTGCGGGATTGAATTGGAATAATCTAAAGAACCCCATAATGCAAAAGATAATCAAAAGATTTCTTTCCTCTAAATATTGCAAGAAAATCTTGCCCCAAAGTGACGCAGCAAAAAAAAGTCTATTAGAAAATATTGATTGTTCTGGCTTCAAAGATAAGATAGAAACAGTCTACTTGGCTTATCACACTACAAAGCTTAAAAGAAAACATTCGGATACTGTCAGAATTTCTTTTATAGGTCGTGGATTTTATGAAAAAGGCGGCAATGATTTACAGGAAGCATTTAAGATACTTAACAAGAAATATAAAATAAGTTTAAAATATAAGGGAATTGTGCCTGAAGACAAAAAATTAAAATTACCAAATGTTCATTACCTTGAGAACATTTCCGACCCTAAAAAATTTTATGAAGCAATTTTCGGAGATTGTGATATTTATGTTCAACCGACGACAGTTGACAGTTATGGGGTTTCCATACTTGAAGCAATGTCAACGGGATTGCCCATTGTTTGTACCGATGATTTCACTTTGCCAGAGCTTGTTGAAGACGGATATAATGGCTTTTTAGTGAAAAGTCCTATCCATTGGTACGACTACAGATTTGATTTGGACAAATATGTTGAAGATGTTAAAAAGCCACACCCCGAAACAGTAAAAGAACTTGTAGAAAAAATTTCTATCTTAATAGAAAACAAAAAATTAAGAGAATCGATGGGAAAAAACAGTTTCAAACTTGTAGAGTCTGGAAAGTTTTCAATAAAAGAAAGAAACAAAAAACTACTGAAAATTTACAATGAAGCAGTAGAAGATTGATTCTGTTTTAAATAGTCAACAAATTTGATTATTCCTTCTTGAATTGTTATTGTCTCAATTCCTAACAAACTTTTCATTAAAGTTGTATCTGCTTTAAGATTGTCCACATAATTTTTATCTTTTGGAATGAATACGGGATCTGCTCCCGAACCGACAGAACTCTTGACAAGACTCAATAATTCTTTAAAAGAGATGTCTCTTCCCGTTCCAACATTTATTACACCACGATAATCTATCTCTGCTGCTCTTACTGCTGCTTTAACTATATCCTCAACATAGATGAAGTCCCTCGTTTGTCCACCGTCGCCCCAAACTTCAGGTGCTTTTCCATTCATGTAATCTCTTATGAACATATACAAAACACTTCCAAACTCTTTTTTCCATTCTTCTCCAGGACCATAACCTCCAAATACTCTTAAACCGACGCAATTGACGAAATCTGAGTAAGAACTAGCAAGACCTTCACATGCCACTTTTGAAGCTGCATAAAGGTTTCGTGGCTTAACATTAATATTCTCATGATGGGGCATCTCGTTTCCAGCATAATTGCTTCCAGAAGAAGGATAAACAACTCTCTTTACATTATTCATCTTAGCAAACTCTAGAACATTCCAAAATCCAAAAACTGTTTCATTGTAACATTTTTCTGGACTTTCTTTAAACAAAGTTATGGATGATGGGGCTGCGAAATGAAAAATGTACTCAATATCTTTTGGAACTTTTTCCCAAGTTTCTTTTCTTGACACATCTCCCCATATAACTTTAACTTTATCGAGAAGAGGTGTAAGTTTGTTCCGTGCCATATCAAAGTTAATGTATGAAAAGTTGTCTATAGAATATACTTCTGCCCCTCTGTCTAATAACTCTTTTCCTAAGTTTGAGCCTATAAATCCCGTTATCCCATTCACTAGAACTTTTTTGCCTCTCCAATCCATAATCAAAAATGTTGAAAATTCTTTTTAAGCTTTATGCAACGAGATTATATATTTGTATTCTCATCAGGAATTAGTAAAGAAACAATTTTCTTGCTAACACCTCTTTCCCCATACGGATTTTTGAACATCGTAGGCTTTATTTTGTTACTTTCAATGTCTTCTATAACTTTTTTTGCATAATTTACATTTAGATTAGTCAAAAAGTTAATTCCCGTCGACAAACCCTCCTGCCTTTCTGTTTTTTTTCTGAGAATTATGCATGGTTTTTTGAAAACCAGACTTTCTTCTTGTATTGATCCTCCATCAGCAATAAGATATTTGCAATTTGCAAGTAAGAAAATGAAATCCTCATAATCAATTAAAGAAATTACTTCAATATTCTTCATACTTTTTACCTCTCCAACTAAACCAAACTTCTCTATAAAGCGCGCAGTATTTGCATGTAAGGGCCATATGCCATTAGTTTTTACAGCCTTTAGTATTTCTATTATCTTTACTAATCTTTTTTTGTTGTTAATGTTCTCGTGTCTGTGGATGTTAATAAGAGCATAACCAGAAACTTTTTTTCTTTTTTTCTTTTTTGAGTTTTGATAAGCAATCAATGAAGAGTCTACTATAGTGTTTCCTATCTTCACAATTTTTCCTCTAAGTCCCTGTTTTATCAAATTTTGTTCTGAAAAATCTGAAACCGCAAGTAAAATATCTGAGAATCTATCACTAATCTGCCTTGAAATTTCTTCTGGAAAAGGTTCTAACAAACTTCCAGAACGCAAACCCGCCTCGAGATGTACATTTTTCCATTTCTTCTTAGAATTTAGGGGTTTGCTTGAACCTATTGATGCTGCGGCAGTACTCATAGTGTCTCCATGATAAATTACATACCTCGGCCCTAGTTTTCTAATTAAAGTTCTTATCTTGAATATCATTCCAAGAAACCAAACCAAAGAATTTCTATTAACTTTAGACCAAAATTTAGTGCTTCGCTCAGGTTCCTTGCTCAGTACAAAATCTGGTTTTTTGATTCCGAAATCTTCACACGCTTTTCCCAAAGAATGTTGTCCAGTATGGATAAACCAATACTCTTTTCTCTGATTCTGAAGCTCAAGCATTACAGGCATACATTTGATAAGTTCTGCTTTGGTTCCAATGACAATTGCTATTCCAGAATGCCCTCTATCCATGAGATTAATCACAAAAACTCTGTTTTAAATATTATGTAACTGAAAACTATGCTATAAACTGCAATGTATCGAACTCTGCATATTCGCCAGATCTTCTTAAGAACTCATCCCTTACTAAAATGTTATTAGGATAATCAACTTTCCAAATTTGTATTGGACCTCTGAAACCGTTGATATACGCCATGTTGCCTAAATTTGCACCTTGTTTGTTTAAGCTGTCAAGGGTTAGATCTGGTTGGGAATGAGCTACACTCACTGTTCCATATTCTTTCAAAGGATCATTAAGCAAGTACAATTGGGCAAACAACCCTTTTGAGACTCTTGGAGACAAATAAATAATTGCCCCTGCTCCGTCGATTTGAACACCTTGCCCATCCTGAGAAACGGAAGGAATTATTTTTATCACCGCGTCTAATCCGCTACCAAAATCAGAAAACTTATTTTCATAATACAAGTATCTTATTGGAATATTTGTTTGTTTTTGATTGTACACAAAAACAGCTTGTGGTTGTTTGAAAGAATTGGAGTTATTACTTCTTACAACCTCGATTACAGTCCCTATAACTACTGCTCTGTCTGAAGGTAAAAACACCTCTCCATCACCAGTGTTATACACAATATCTTGATCCACAGGTGCCCCTCCCTGATAGATCCTCATTTCACCAGTGCTTGTTTCTCTTATCTGTGAAGGGTTGAATAACATAATCGGAATTTGAGCAAATCTATCTCCTCCTGCTCCATCGCCACCGATACTACTGTATGCTGGATATTTGCCTAAATCGGATGGATCTATTAACAGGTAAGATACGTTGTGTGTTTTCATGAAACTAAGTGCGGCATCCGGATTTGGCGTTGTTAGTAAGTACCTTCCTATTAAATGGTCCCAGTAAGTTACTTCGTGGCCTCCGTCAGTTACTGTGGGTCTTTTTCCAATTGTTTGTACCCAATAACCATAATCCCACCAATGAACAAACATACTTTGTTCAGCAGTATTTTCCCTTACCCATGCCATGGCCATTTGCCACTGAACTGTGTCCGAACCTGGAATTGTGTACTTTACTGCACCAGAAGTGGCAGCCTCGTAATTTTTAAAAATTAAGCCAGTATAAAAAAGGCTGACTAAAATTAATATCAACAAAAAAAGTTTCAAGAGGTCATCTTTTGATTTGATTCTGTAACTCATCAAAGCCAGAGGAAGGAAGGCCATAGGTATTATAAAAACTGGTGAAGATATCACAAGCAATCTTATTGCTCCTCTTGAAGCTACAATCATCAGAACAGTGAGAAGTAATACAAAAATATAAGAAAATTCTATTTCTTTAAATCTTTCAAGCTTACCCTCACTTTTTAAGTTTTTTACATAAACATAAATTATTGAAGCAGAGAAAACAATCATTGCACTAAAATAAACAATCTGACTTACGGGATGAACACCATTGAACAGATTACTTTCTGGAGAGTATCTTGAAAAAATCAAACCAATCACGAAGGCAATAAAAGATGTAATTAATACTATCTTGTCTCTCTTCTCCAAACTTTTTACTGCTTCACAAAATAAGAATATTAATCCGAAGAAAAACATCCAGAAAAAACTAACACCAAAACTAGAAAAAATGTCTACGACATACAATGGTTTATTTTCAGCAACCGTTAGTCCTACTCTACTTCTTCCAAAAGGATAAAGAAGGTGCTCCTTTAAGTCAACTAAAATTCCAATAAGAAGGCTTGGTTTTAGAAAAACAAGGACTATGAATCCTCCCAATATAACCAACACAAGTGAGATTATTTCTTTGTTTATCCAGTCTTTTTTAAAAGTTCTTTTGACTCTGTTCAAAATTCCCTCATTAATTAAAATGTTTACAATTAATACTAAAAACACAAACAAAGCTATTGTTGCATGAGTCACGTCTAAAGCAGCTACTTTAAATCCAACTTTCATTCCCAGGAATAAAAAAGAAGGGACAAACCACAAGGAGTAAATTATTGTTTCTTTTTTATTTACCTTTCCTAATAAAAAAGCAATCATAACTGCCAGAGGCAGCGCGTAGAATATGAACCGAAATCCACCCCATGTGAAGGTCATTAATGCTGTTGAAATTCCGGAAGCAAGAGCTAACAGATATCCTCTATGTACATTGAGAATCTTTTTGTCATCATGCCATGCTTTCAAGAAAAAGAAAAAAGAGAGCCAAAAGAAAAATAATCCTGCACTCTCTAATTCGGGTATTCCAGCAGTTGTTCTATGTTGCATTAAAGGTAAAACAGAGTAAATGACCGTTGCAATAACTGCTATGGCACTTTTCTGAAACTCTTCTTTCTTAGGGAATAGTTCTCTTACAAAGAAGAAGAATACAATGATACTCAATCCAAAAAAGATTACCGGAAAAATTATTGCTGCATATTCCAATGAAACATCTTTTTGAAACAAATTTAAAAGTTTGTAGAGGTATGCGATTCCATAAGGTAAAAAGTTGTAGTAAGGTTTTGCCCCGTGATAACGCATGTAATCTGGATTAAGAATTTTTCCATGATCGATTATTTCGTAAGCTGTTCTTAGATAAAGGAATGGGTCTAAATCTGGTCCAAGAGTATAACCTCCAGTAGTGACGTCTTTGAGCTGAGGTATATTCGTTGTTCTTATGTACGTTCCAAGAATCAAAATCACCAGCAGTAAACCCAAAGCTATGTAAAACCATCTTTTGCTACCTTGCCAATTCTCTTTAAATTTGAAACTGATAGAATCTTCACTCATTTTCTTAGATTCCCAAGGAAAAATCCCTTTAAAATCTTTGTCTATTGAATGATTAATGGCCAACAAAACACAAATTTTTAGTCAAAGGAATTCAAAGAAATACGAAAAAAGCAATAATTATAAGTAAAATCTGGAAACAATGAATTAAGTAAACAACATCATTTTCATAAACTTTCTTGCTTGGTTTAAATTTTTTAAGAAGGTAAATTGCGAGATGTTCTAATCCGTATATTTTCTTGTAAGGCATTTCCAAGCTTCCATCTTTATTCGGCTTAGCGAATGATTGCTTTTCCAATCCTCCTCTTAACTTTAAAACTGTTTCAAGAACATAAGGTATGAAAATAAACATTGCTATCTTTTCTAGATTTCCGAGTATAGCCATCCCCGCAATGAGTGCTCCGATTGCCCATGTAAGAGAATCGCCTGGGAAAACTTTTGCAGGATTTTTGTTATAAAACCAAAAACCAATTAATGCAGAAACCATAATCAATCCAACCACTGCCAACCAAGACGAACCTGTTATATATGCAACAAAAGACAAGAAACTAAGAATTAAAATCCCCTGGCCAGCTTCAAGCCCATTGTACCCTGCTAAAAAGTTGTAAGTTGTTGTCGCACCAACTATTCCAATAGGAATTACAAGCAGAGGGTAAAAAATCCCCAAGTCTATTTGTCCTAAAAAAGGGAAATTCATTGTTGAGCTTCCAGCATTAATAACAACTAAAGGAACAGAAGCTATAAACGCCAAAATAATTCTTGTCCTCTTAGACAACCCCTTGTTCCTCCAACCTAACAAGTCGTCAATAATTCCAACAATACATAAGATGAGCACAACGCTTAGCAAAGCAAAAATTTCAAGGCTTACACCATTCTGATTTTTTAGTAAAAATGTTCTTATTGCAATGTAATACAAAACTCCGACGACAAATGCAATTACAACAACTATACCTCCAGAACCACCAACATTTTTTGGTTTATTTGGTTTGTTCATATCCTCCCAAACAAGCCCCACTCTTTTCATTTTTTTAATCCAAAAGGGCATAGTAAAAAATGTTAGGAGAAAACTTATCACTAAAGCGATTAAAATCAAGACCTCAACCATAGGTGGATTAGTCTTTTTTTGTTTTTAAATCTTATAGAACTTGATTTCATGAAAACGAACTAACTTTTAAAAATCAACTAAAAATCAGTGGAGTAAAATAAACTTCCATTATTGCAGCAGCAATAAGAATTGCAAGAGCTATGAAAAGAAGCACAACTGTGTTTTCAACAACGTGTACAAACCTATCACTCTTAAATCCGTTTCGTACAACTCCAACACCAAAAATCCCTCCTGCTAAAGCGGCAATAAAATATGCCGCTACTTCTGGGAAGCCATGAACCATGTACCTCAAGACTCCTAAAGGTATGTCTGCTATAGAATTCTGAGCAAAAATGCTTATTGCGGCAGCAATGACGCTTGCATTCCATGCAAGGACAAAAATAGCCCCGGCCCCGAAAATTAGCGATAAGATTAAAGTAAATATCATCACATAAACATTGTTCTCAATTATTGAAAGTAACCTAATCTCTTTTACAGCCGCCCCCGTAGCTTTATTAAAACTGTAACTATCAACACACTTGTCCAAGTCTCCAGGGCTGTTTATTCTACAAAAAGTTTCTATTTGTGCGTTAAAGAGGTTGGAGTCTTGTAAAACTATGTACCAAAAAGAGAAAGCGATGATGAAACCCAAAAAAAGCCATAAAAAAGAGTAAATTGCATCTTTGTGAATTCTCCACACACCAAAAAATCCAAACACTTCTTCATCTTCGGCTTCTTCTTCGGTTATTACAAAGTACATAAATGGAAGGGTTAGCATAACACAAAAAGTAACAACAATCATTCCAGAGTACTGTGACAAAACAACATCTCCAGCAAAGAACCACTTTACTAAAATTAAAGAAAGAGAGGCATAGAGAATTCCTATGAAAAGCATTTTCCAAGGTCCCTTCTCCAATCTTCTCGGGTTAAACATACTCTCTATCATTATATCAATAAAAAAAGAGAATTTTTAAACTTTCTCCAATTGTCACTATCATGAGTAATCAAAAAAAATTCGACAAAATCGTTTCTGACATAAAAAAGATAAAAATTCAGGGAGCTAGAAATGTAGCAAAATCTGCCCTTAACGCTTATTTTTTAATTCCCTCACAAAAATCCAAAGATATTTTATTAAAATCCCGTCCAACAGAACCCATGATGAAAAACGTTTTAGATATGACAAAAAAGTATTCACAAGGAAAAATACTAAAACACTTTGATGAATCTAGACAAAAAATAAATGAGCACATTTTCAAGTTAATAAAGAACGGCGACGTGATTTTTACTCATTGTCATTCTACCAGTGTTAGCGATGCTCTTGTATATGCAAAGAAAAAAGGGAGAAAATTTGAAGTTTATAATACTGAAACCCGCCCATTGTATCAGGGAAGAAAAACTGCTCAAGAGTTAGGAAAAGCAGGAATTAAAGTCACAATTTTTACAGATTCTGCTTTCGAAATTGCCTTACTAAAAACTCAAGACACAAAAAAAGTGGACAAAGTTTTGATTGGGGCTGATGCTCTAATAAGCAGAGGTGTAATAAACAAAATAGGAAGTGGTATGATTTCTGAAATTGCTTATCATCACAAAATCCCAGTTTATATTGTCTCAGACTCTTGGAAGTACACTTCAAAAAAAGTTCCTTTAGAACAAAGAAACATAAATGAGATATGGAATAACGCCCCAAAAAATGTCAAAATAAAAAACCCTGCTTTTGAATTTGTACAAAAAAAATACATCAAAGCAGTCGTCTCTGAACTTGGAATTTTGAGTTATGATAATTTCTTGAAAAAAGTTTCAAAAACTAGTAAGAATTAATCGTTTTACTTAGATTCTTCTTGCATTTCTGAAAGAGCATCTGTCAACTCTTCACTTATCTCTTCAATTTTCTCATCAAGCTCTCCCTTAATCTCCACAAGTTTTTTTATTTGTTCATCTATTATCTTCTTAGTTTGAGGAACTGTTTTTTTCACAAAATTCCTATTGCCTACATCAACAGTTAGACTATCGGAGAGGAGTTTAGCTTCAACAAAGATGCCTCTCCCTAAAGGAGCAAGAATATCTTTTCTTATAGAGTTAGTAATCTCATCCAATCCTGTGTTTAAGAGATTTAGATCAATCATGCTCTCTTCAACTGCTTGAAGCTGTTGCTGAAGATGCTGAATCTGCTGCTCAAACATGCCTAGCTTGAACATAAGTTCTTGGTTAGGATTCTCTCCAGTTTTTCCCATAAATATTAAATAGACAAATGCCTTATAAATCTAGTCCTACAAAATTAAAATGGAACAGATACAAGTAAAGGGCATAGAATCTTTGGATGAAAAAGAGAAAAAAATAGCAGATAAACTCTTTGGAGAATACTTCACTAAACTTCAAAGAAAAATAAAAAACACTCTTTCACTAAAAATCTACGTAAAAGAATACAACAAAGAAGGAAAAAGAAAGAAATACAGCATAAATGCAGAAGCAGTTTCTTCTGGAAAAACCTTTAAGGCAAACTCTCACGAATGGGATTTTGCAACTACAATCCATCAAGTGTTTGAAAAAATATTAACACAAGTGGAGCATGAATTTCATGTTAGCGATCAACATTAATTCAAGAAATTTAAATAGTAACTCTAAACAACCTTCATCATCTTTCTAAGAATTGAACTGAAAATCATGGTTCCCAAAAGATAAAACCAAAACCAACTAAAGATTCCAAAGAACCTGAAACCTTCCATTAATGCAAAAAAGTCCATGAACCATCTGAAGAACAAAATCAGAGGTATTGCAGTGTAGACTATCGGTCTCATAGTAAGTTTCATTGTTTTTGGGATGAATTCTAATTGCTTCCTCGATAACTCTGCCACTTTCTCTGGATGGTTTTTATATTTCTTCATCTCTTCTTGAAGAATCTTCTGTTCTTCTTTCATCTCTCTCAATATCTTCTGATCAGTAGCATACTTTTGGATTATTGTCATAAAAAAAGAAATTATCAAAACAATGGCACTCATACCAATTGTGATATTCCAATTTAGTAGAACTCCTGCTGTTGGATTTAAGATAGCGTGAGCTCCTTCTTTTATGAAACTAACTTTATCCCACAAGGAAGCGAGTGCTAATGAGACAATCATCACAATAAAAATTCCCATAAATCCTCCTTCTTTGCCTTCAGTATTCATGTTAATTAAAAAGAAAGATTGTTTTTAAAGACTAACCCCCAACGAATTTTCTCATTACAGGATGCATGTCTACTTCATGTTGTTGAGCAATATTCTGGTAGAACTGGAACATTATCATAATCACAAGAAGAATAGCTGTTCCAGAGGTCAATGCACCCAACAAGTCTGTAACAGAAGCAAGAAGCCCTATTGCCATTCCCCCCATTACTGTAAGAGGCATGATGTATCTGTCTAAGATACTTTCCAAAATTCTTTCGTCCTGTCTGAAACCAGAAACTTGCAATCCTGATGAAGAAATTTTATGGGCCTGACTTGCTGCATCCATGCCTGCAGTTTTGACCCAAAAGACTGCAAAAAGAGTAGAGAAGAACATGAAGAACAAAATGTGTGTTAAACCTTGAATTAAAAATTTAGGTGAAAACCCTCCTCTAATTGTTAATTCAAGAAGATTAGTATTCCCTAACCAAAATGCAAGTCCCGAAATTGCCTGTCCTCCATTGAACTTTCCTAAAAAAGTAAAGTAAGAAGCAAAATGTGCTTTTCCTACACAAGCACCTCCCGAAAAACAAGGTGCAGCAGCATTCTCAACTATGCCTCCGAAAAGTTGTATGTTTGCGATTAACGCAGCAGTTAGAATAACAGGAATAACTGAAGCATAGAAAAAGGAAAGAGGCCATTTAACTCCGTATCCTCTAAGTCTTCCAAAAGAAAGAGGAATTTCAACCTTCAAAGATTGCGCCCAAACGACAATTAGGAAGATAATTATTGTTGATATAATCGCTGCTCCTGCAGAAAAGAGCTCTAGTGGAAATCGGTTTATAACAGATTGAATCACCACGAAAACTTTTCCGGCACAAGGAATTGTTTTGAAATCCAACAAACAATTTCTACCTTGTTGGTCTATAAACTGGAAAGCCCCAGTCATTATTCTCCATGAAACTCCTGCCCCTATAAACAAGCTAACACCAGAACCGAATCCCCATTTTGTTGTGAGTTCATCCATGTAAAAAATTGCCAAGCCTCCTAAAACGAGTTGAACTATCAACAACCATGCAAATCCCGGAGCTGCTTGAAGTCCCTGCATTAAAACATAAACAAGTGCTTCAAAGATTATAAAAAAGAAAACGAGAATTTTCTGAATTCCTTGGAAAAACTTTTTCCCTTCATCGGTTGTAGTGTCTATACTGACTACTCCCGAACCCGTAAGCAACTGCAGTATAATAGACGCCATAACGATAGGACCTATTCCTAGAGAAATGATGCTTCCGAAATCTGTTCCAAGAATGATAGCAAGGTACTCAAAACGAGCCAATGCATTTGCTGAAAGTCCGAAGAGAGGAACATTAGCAAGAACGAAAAATGAAACTAAAACTATTAGTGTCCATTTCAATTTTACACCGAAACTTAACTTCTTTTCTTCCGGTTTCCTTACTTCAGGAATAAAACTGAATATGTCTTTTAAGTTTGCCATTTTATTTCTTAAAACGTAAAAATTATTGTCTTACCCTCAATATAAACCTTCTCTCTTTTTAACATTTGATTATACAAGCAATCTTTGTTTATTCTTTTGAACCTTTTTTAACTAGTATAATTTCTCCGCCAGCTTCCTTAACTTTTTTAATCACAGACTGTGAGGCCATGTTTGCTTTTATGACAAGTTTGTTCTTTAGCTCGTATCCTTCTGAACCCCCAAGAATTTTATACTCTTTCAGGTCAATTTCCCACTTGTCTCCAACTTTCTTACCATATTTTGTTAAGTTAGTTTCAATATCCATAAGGTTTATTCTCATTCTCTTATCTTTCTTTGTTCCTCTACTCGTTATTCCTTGTTTTCCAAAGTAATCGTGTCCGTAAAGCGCAAGAACTAGTGTTTTTTTATGGTCTGATCTTTTCCCTGAACCCGACATTCCTGCTCCACCTCTATGCCCAGATTTCTTCCTTTTCTTTCTAGCTCCGCCTCCGTGAGTTCCAGTTCCCCTCATTCGCGACATCTTTCTTCTCTTCTTAGTTTTCCTCATTGCCATTTTATAACATCTTCTCCACTAATTTATTTATCTTATCTCCGTGATTTCCAAGAACTCCTTTTGGAAAATGAATCTTAGTATTTATTCCGCCTCTTGCAGGATGTAATCTAAAAAATGGTTTCAAATTTAAGTCTTCGTACTTCTTTCCACTTTCCAACTCTTCAACAACCTTCTTTGCGTCTACTTTTTTCTTTTTCTTGTCAATAGGTTGTCCTCTTTTCTCGATTAACTTCTCAAAAGTTTCCTTGCTTATCTCTCCAAATGCAACAAGATTCTTCACTTTGCTTATCATGCCGGCCTGTTCTTTATTTGGGTTTAAAACAATACAAGTATATTTCTTTCTAAGTCTCAATCTATGTAAAGTTTCTTTTACATTTCCGTCCATGTTGACTTCTCCTCGTATTCTTATTATGCAAATCATTTTATTTTTGGTTTGTTTTTCTTAAAGCATCAAAACCAGCTCCAACTAAATTGAAGGTGGTTCTTTGCTTACCGAAAGTTTTAGTATAAATATCTTTTATTCCTGCAAGTTTTAACATTTTTTTTAGTTCACCAGCTGCAACTAATCCTGTTCCTTGTGGTGCTGGAATCAAAATAACTCTCACACTTCCAGACTTCCCAATAACTTTTTGCGGAACAGTATGAAGTTCAGAGCAGTCACAATCAAAACTAGAGCAAGCTCTTTTTATTTTTATAATATTCAGTTTTGCCTTTCTTTCTGCTTTGTCTCTTGCTGGTAGAGTTTCTTTTGCTTTACCTGTACCAATACCTACATGTCCATTTTCATCTCCAACAATTGCCATTGCAGAAAAAGTAGCCACATTACCTTCCATAGTCTTCTTCTGAGTCTGACGCCACGCTCTTCTCTTACCTCCACCGAACTTCCCCTTTGCTTGTCCTATTAAAGCTAAGTCCTTTTTGATATCAAGTAAAAAATCAACTATCTCGAATTCCAATATCTTTTTGTTATTATCAAGAATTTCATCAATATTTCTAATCTTTCCATTTTTAACTTCTTGTCCTAATTTTGTTTTTGGTTCCCATGAAGAAAGACCTCTTTCTCCTGCTCTTTGTTTGTTTTCCTTTGTTTCTTTTTCTATAATGCCTAACTCAAGGTCATCTTTTAAAATTACAAGATTATCATCTTTTTCTATTAATTCTTCAGTAATCTCTTCCAGCTTTTCAGCTTTTTCTTCGGCAGTTTCTTCAGAAAGTGTTCCATGAGCTGCAGCAGTTCTCTTTACATTCTCAAACATCAATTTCTTCTCACTTTTTGTCATTTTATTTTCTGTATTTTTAATTTAATTTCTTCAAATGTTTTTGAAAAATCTTCTTTAAGATGTTTTCCTTTGATTCTATTTTCATCCGGGTAATATTGCTCTTCACATTTTACATTAAGCCCAGAGTCCTTTAATCCTTTTAGAAATGCGAATACTTTGTTTTTGTGAATATTTCTTGTCATTCCTATGTCTATTATTGGTATCTGCAATTTCTTCGCAAGAATTTCTTTTCCAAATAAAAATCCTGTAAGGTACACAGCCGGAGTTGACTTAAGACTTCCACTCAATTCTTTTGGCCATCCATGCATTAGTAATACTTTAGAGGTTGTTCCTAGTTCGATTTTGTCTTGAGCTGCTTTGCTAGTCGTGTACTCTGCTATTACGTACTTGTTTGTTTTTCTGAAGACAACTCTTGGAATGCCACTCTTAAGCACATTTACTCTTTTGCCGTAATCCGTCTTGTTTTCTTGTCTTCTTCTTTTTAGTGTCTTCATTTTTTTATTTCTCCTAAATGTTCTCTAAGATGCGCCTTACTTCTAAAAACCTTGTTTCTTATTTTTTTCCTAATATCTCTGAATGTTTCATTTGTCATTTCCCCTGACTTTTTCAGTTCAGCAACATGTTTTCTTAGCTTTCTTGTCATGATTATATAATCTCTTTTTACAACACGTCTGCCCTTTCTTATATTTCCAGGCCCTCTATTACTCTTCTTCCTAATCTTCTTTCTTCCACCGATTTCTCTTATGACTATTGCACCATCTTTCATTAAATCTCTGATGTCTTGTTTAGTAATGGCTTCTTTTATGTCTTCTAGTTTTGATTCTACGAAGATTATTCTATCTTTTCCAATGCCTAATGTTCTTTTCGCAAGTTCTTTCTTTTTACTTAAGTTCATTTTTTTCTCCTTTATTCTCTACTTTTTTTAAAAACTTTTTACTGTTAACGTTCATTATAACAACTCCCATTTCTCCAGCTTTTTTTACAAGTTCTATTTTTTTCTTTTTCCCAATCTTTCCCAAAACTATCTCTTGTCCCCTTGAAGCTGTTAAAAGTTCCGGAATATTTCTCACTACCAAAAAGTTTCCTCTTTCAGATTCTTTTTGTCTGTATCCAATGCTTACTGTAGGGCCATAGCCTCTTCTTTTATCTCTGAGCTTGTTATCTCTTCCTTTAGGCTTTCTCCATACCCTATTCTTTCCCCTCTTCTTACCAAGTTTGTGGTATCTATTATATATTCTTCTCAAAAAGGTAGTCATTATATTTCCCTCCCTGCTTTACTAGTTATAAATATCCCGTCTTGGAAGATTCTTCTGTCTCTTTTTCTTATTCTTGTAGCTGTTTCAAAATCTGCTGCTGCTTGGCCTGCAAGTTCCTTGTCAACCGATGTGACTGTAATAACATCTTTATCTATTTCTACTTCAACTCTGTCAGGAATTAGTGTCTTTCTAGGAATTTTTTCCCCAAGGAAATTTTTGATTAAGACTTCTTTACCCTTAATGTCCACACTAATTGGGAAATGACTAAAGCAAACTTTTAATGTATACTCGAACTTTTTTTGAACGCCCGCTATCATATTTTTTATGTGCGCGGCTGCAGAATTAATTAATTTCTTTTCTTTTTTAGTTGCTATTTTAGTCCCAACTACTATCAAATTATCTTTCTTCGTAAGACTAATATTGTTTATCTTGAAGTTTCTCTGATTTTCTCCTTCCGGGCCTATAACTTTTAGTGTAGTTCCGTTCACTTCAACTTCTATTCCCTCAGGAACTTCTACTTCTTTAAAAATTTCTTTTTTCATTTTAGTAAAAATAAGCAATTAAGCTTCCTCCAATTCCTTTTTCAACAGCTTCCTCATGAGTCATTAGCCCCTTTCCTGTAGAGATTACAACAGTCCCAACATTTCTTGCAGGAAGATATCTTCTTCTGTATTTCTCGATTTGATCTTTTTTAACGCTAAATCTAGGTTTTATTACTTTACATTCGGAAAATTCTCCAAGGCTAACTTCAACAGACTGTCCTTTTGTGTCAATCTTGTATTTCTTGATTATTCCCTTTAGTTTCATTATTTTCAAAACTTCAACTAACAATTTTGAAACTCTTATGAGTTTCACACTATCTTTTCTTGCTCTCTTTGCATTTCTTATTCCATTCATTGCATCAGCTAGTATATCTTGTGACATTTTAACTATATTTTTTGAAACCGATTTCTACAGCGATTTCTCTAAAACACTGTCGGCATAAATTTAATCCGTATGATTTGATATGAGCTCCGAATCTACCACATCTTTCACATTTCTTTCTTGCTATTCCTGTTTTTCTTTCTTTAGGTTTATTATGTTTGAGGAATTTTTCCATTTTCTTAGGCTTGCCTACAAGTTGCTTCAAAGTTTTTTTCCAATCGCTTGCTGTCATTTGACACCCCTGTGGCGAATGATTGAAAATTTCATATTTGCTGTCATTTTATTTTATTCAAACAAATTTTGTTTTGAAATTTTCCCCCATAAATTTAATTATTTCTTCCTTCGAAACATGTTGCCTTTTTGGAACACGTCCCATTTTTGTTTTCTTAAGCTTAATTCTCTTTCCAGCTCTTTTGAATGTAACGGTAACGTCTAAACCTCTAATTCCTATGTCTCTCTGATACTCGATACCTGGAATTTCAATATATTCCTTAACTCCGAATGAAAAGCTATTTTCACTTATCTGGCTCTTCTTTAATTTATTGTCTGTTGCAGTTAACATCTTTCTCAAAAATTCTTCAAGATTTTTTCTGATAGTGACCACAGCTCCGACCTCAAGTTTAGGTCTAACTCCTAATGAAGGAATTCTTTTTGTAGACATCATTTTAGCAGGATTTCTTCCACTTAAAAGTTTTATAAGTTTGAATCCTTTTTCCAGATTTTCTCCACTTCCACCGACGCTAAGAACCACCTTTTCCATTACGACTTTTCTCATAATGTTTGTTTTTTTCTCTGAATGAGCTGGTTGAACCTTTTGATTTTCTGTTTTTTTCATTTTATTTTATAGTCATAAATTGTTTAATTAAGACACTTATTGTTTTTCCTTCAATGTCTATCTCAGATATTCCTTTTTCTTTGTACATCTTCTTCAAAAATCCAGACTTTCCGGAGTGTTTCCCTGAGAACACAAAAACCTCCGAACCTTCCCTTAAAGGAATGCATTTCTCAACTTTTTTCTCTTTGAAGTTCACAAGAACTGAATCATTCACGTTACATCTCATGTCTGAGATAAAGTTCATTCCATCTTCGCAGTTTAATTGAATCTTTTTACCTTTGAGCGTCTTTTTGTTTGTTAGTTTTACTATTTTATGATTAGCTTCACCCTCTTTTATTTCAGTGAGACTAAACTTTCCACCATCCAATAAATCCATTCTGTAATGTTTTTTTGAAGGAAGGATAGTTACTGTGTCAAAGAGTGTTACACTATTCTTTTCGTCGGATACTTGTTTGTTATTCATCAAAACTTGTCTTAAATGAATTGCCCTCTTAGCTTCTTTTCTATTCTGTACTATCTTAAGCATATCTCTTAAAACAATCAAGAAAGGAACACCCCTCTGAGCATCAAACTCAGGTCTAACTACGTACTTCGTTCCCTTTCGATATATTGGCCAACTTTTTGGCACTTCCTGTCTCTTAAGGTGCATTTTTTACTCCTGTATCTTTAGATTTTGATTTTTCTGTTTTTACTTCTTGCTTTGTATTTTCCGAAGGCTTTTTAAGAGTCTCAATTCTTTTCGCGTCTTCAAGATTAAGTAAAATAATTTGTAAGTTAGATGGTTGAAGCTTTACACTTACTTTTGAGCCGTCCTGTTTTTTTCTTTGAATTCCTTCAACTTGAACATTAAATGTTCCAGGACTAACGCTTGTAACTTTTCCTTCTTTCTTCTTGAATTTTCCCCTCATAACTTTTACAGTATCTCCTTTTCTAAGAGTCATAGATCTTTTTCCATACTTCTTTCTTAGTTCTTTAGACAAGTTTGCTCCCGCCATTTTTTTCTTGATGTGTATTGGAGCGTTAGCTAAGTATTTTCTTTGTTTCCTTGGTTGTTTACTTGCAATCCATGCTTTACTGAATTTTTTTTCCATTTTCTTTTTAACAAACAATTGAGGCGATTCTTGCTACTGATGACCATCGCTCCATTACCTCCCTTGCTACAGGTCCTTTAATCTGAGTTCCTTTTGGATTTCCCTTTTCATCTTTTAAAATTGCAACAGCGTTGTCCTCAAAAGATATTCTTTCTCCATCCATTCTTCTCCAAGATTTTTTCTGTCTGATGACTATCGCATCAAAAACTTTTCCCCTCATATCTGGAATTCCTTTCTTTATACTTACTTTGACCATGTCAGCTACTTTAGCACTCATCTGTCTACCCTTTGTTCCCTTACCTCTTTTTACAGAGACAATTCTTGCTATCTTTGCTCCACTATTGTCTGCAACATGCATTATTGAGCCGAGATTCAAACCAGCCGTCATTTTTGCCGATACTGCTTTCATTTTACTTTTTTTCCTCCTTACTTTTAATTTTTTTAACAACGACAAAGTGAATTATTTTACTTAATGGCCTACATTCCTGAACCCTAACTGTGTCTCCAATGTTTATTTCTTTTTCAAGACATGTTGGAAGTCTCGCATGGATTTTTGTTTTTGACTTTGAATATCTTTCATATTTTTTTACATAAACCATTCTCTCAAATTCTATTGCAATTCTTTTATTGAACTTACTTGTAACCATGCCTTCGAAAGCCCTTCCTCTTGTCTTTAAACTTCCGTGGAAAGGGCAGTCTCTGTCTTGTGAAACAGCTTCAACTGTCTTTGGCTTCTCTTCTTGAGCCTTCTGTGTTTTTTTTGTTTTTTTGTTTTCCATTTTTCTATTCTTCTATTGACTCTTCGTCAAATCCGAGCCTGACAAGGACTTCCTTCACTTTCTTCCTGTGATCTCCTTGAAGCTCTACCATGTCGTCTTTATAAGTTCCACCGCACGCGAGCCCGTTTTTCAGGTCCTTTGCGACTTGTCTTATATCTATCCCACTTCCGAATCCAGTAATAACCGTTACTATCTTTCCGTATCTTTTCTTGTCTGTTGTTACTCTAATCTTCTGTGAACTTTTTACAATCTGTTCACATACACATGCCTGTTTTGGCAGGCCACATTTTGGACATATCTCCATGTTATTTTTTGTTGAGTGTGAGTATTCTAGCTATGACCTTTCTAATTTCTCCCGGTCTTGAACTTCCTGTTTTTACAGTGCTTACTTTTGATTTTATTAATTCGAGTTTTAACTCTTGAAGTTTCTTAACTCTTTCTTGTTCGTTCATTCTTTTCAAATCTTCCATTTTTATTTTTGCCATTTTATTCTGCCTTTGATTTTATCTTCTTTTTCTTTTTTAATACTTTTTCAACTGGATTGTTTATGGCTTCTACATTCTTTCTTATTTTTTCTAAAAGTTTGTCATTAACGTCTATCTTATCTTTCAAATCTGCATCTGGAGAAAGAATACTCACTTTTACTCCAACAGTTCCAGGTCTAGTTTGAGCAACAGCTTGTGCTCTGTCCACAACTTTTGCACTATCTCCCGTTTTCTTAAGATAACCTTGCGCGAATCTCCATGTTTTAGCTCTTGAACTAGGAAGTTTACCGCTCAATCTTATTTCAGTACCAAGTGCACCTGCATTCATTATTCTCTGCAAAGTTTTGTATGCAATTACCTTGAACTTTAAAGGGCCAAATCTTTCAAGGCTCAATGCAATTTCGTCGGCCATTATCTGAGCATCAAACTCAGCGTTTCTTATTTCGTCTATTTCTATGTGGGGATTTTCCAGATTAAATTTGCTCTTCAATATTTTTGTAAGTTCATCTATCTTTTCTCCACCTCTACCAATAATCAATCCTGGTCTATTTGTTGAAATAATAATCTTTTCTCCAACAGGAGTGTATTCTATCTTAACTTTACTAACTTTTCCTTTTCCAAGAGAATTTCTTACATATTCACGAATAGCAAACTCTTCTTTTTTGAACTTTATGATATTTTTTTCTTCCATTTTATTTTTTATTTTTTACCTTTTCCGCAACATCTTTTGCAACAATCTTGATGTGAGTTCTCTTTTTTCTAACTGAGCCAAACCTTCCCATGACCTTCATACCAATATTTGGAACAGCTTCAACAATGACTGGATTTTCTAATCCATTGTAATTTGAGTTTGCTTTAAGACTTTTCAACAGTTTTATGAAATTTTCTGAAGCCTTTTTTGGGTATCTACCAGACATCATTCCCTTGCCCTTTCTGTGTGGAATTTCTCCAGTCATAGGAACGATTTTCTTAAATTTAAGGACTGCTTCCAAATCTTTGATTGCATCTTCAATTTTCTTTCCTCTAATGAACCTGCAGATTGCAGATGAATCTTTTGTTGAAATAGGAATGTTTTCTGCCATTACAACAGCTTCTGTTTTCTTTGGCCTTTCATGAACATGTTTCTTAACTTCTTTTTTCTCAGATTTTGTTTCCGTTTTCTCTTGATTTTCTAATTCTACCTTTTCTTCTTTCTCTTCTCTTTCTTCAACTTTCTCTATTCCTTCTTCAAGATTTTTTTCTGTTTTACTTTTTGTCATTTTTATTTTTTAGACTTGGATTTACTTCCTTTGGTTGCTCCAATACCTGCTTTACTGTGCTTTACTCTTGATCTTGTTAAGGCGAATTCTCCAAAGGTATGCCCTATCATTTCTCCAATTACGATGACTGGAAAAAATGTTTTTCCATTATGCATATCAATTTTCATTCCAACCATTTCTGGGACTATGATGAGATCTCTTTGATGAGTTCTTATTGGTTTACCCTTACTTATCTTGACTTTTGCTCTGTTAACAAAATCTTCAATCACTTGGAACTGTCTAAGAACCGTTCTTCTCTGTCTTGCCTTTAAATATTTAGCAAACTCTCTAACGTCGAGTTTTTTAAGCTCTTCAAGACTTTTACCTCTGTATGTAAAGTCCTTCTTCTTCAGTTCTACTATTTCCGTTTCTTCGTTTTCCATTTTATCCATGATACCCCGTTTGTTTTGGTCTTAAGTGTCCAACTCTTCTTCCTGGAGGAGCGTTTCTCTTTGCAATCTTACTCTTTGGATTCTTTCCTCTACCAGAGCCGAATGGGTGATCGATAACATTCATTTTAACTGCAGAAGTTCTTGGCCATAATTTTCCTCTGGAAGTTTTTATGTGGAAGTTTTTACCGGCCTTCAATATTGGTTTGTCTAGTCTTCCTGCTCCAGCAACAACTCCAATAAATGCTCGACATCTTTTATGGAAGCTTTTTTCTTTTTTCGAAGGCATTAAAACATAAACTTCTTCCCCAACAACTTTGTTAACAACCCCGTAACTTCCAGCAGTTTTTATGAAAACTCCGCCGTCACCAGGTCTAGACTCTATATTGTAAACCTGTGTTTTTATAGGAATATTTCCTAGCTCCAGAAGATTTCCTTCTGCAACAGTTTCCCCGCTGAGATTTATCTTTTGTCCTTCTACCATTCCTTTGAATGCCGGCATGTAAAAGATACCCTTGCTGTAAATAATCTTAGCTAAGGGGGCAGTGTGAGCTGGGGAGTTTACTAATTTCAAAACAGTTCCTTCTCCTGAAAGTTTTGAAGGATATGTAACTTCGAATCTGAAAGCTCTTCTTCTAACTCTGTAGGTTCCGCTTCCGTGTCCTCGTGCTTGTGATACAATTCTTTTACCCATTTAAGAATACTTTGCCTCCAATTCTTTCATCAATAATTTATATTCGGATAATAGTTCAGGGTCCATGTTTGCACTACCATAAGTCACCACATTTGCAAGAGTATGCTCGTCCAAGGTTAAATGTCTCTTTGATAATCTGCGAACACTTTCTCTGCCAAACTTAATCTTATGAACAAGTCTTGATGTTGATGACCCACTGGTTGCTGCAATTATCTCAACAGTTCCATCTCCGTCTTTTCTGCTGCAATATCCCATCCCATAACCAGCGACGGACATCTTGCTTCCCACTTTTATATCTTCAAATTTAATTACATTCATTTTATATTATCCCAAGTTTCGTAGCTATGTCTAAAGCTGGAAACTCCTTCTTTAATTTAACATAAGCAAACTTCTTGTTGTCTTTAACCAATGTTCTAATTTTTTCAACTTTAACATCGAACAAAGATTCAATTTCTTTTTTTATGCTTTCTTTTGTTGCTGCTTTCTCTGTTTTAAATGTAAGAACATTTTCTCTTTCGATAAGCATAACTGCTTTTTCTGTTACTATTGGTTTTAAATTGAAGTTCATTTTAGTTTTTCACCTAATTCCTTTATTGCAGTCTCGGTGTAGACGGTTAGTCTTCCTAAACCACCTTGTGCTAGGTCATTTACATTCAAGTTGTGGGTGTTCTTCACTTCGAAAATTTTTGCTTTAGCTTTTTCACTCTTTCCGACAACCAAAAGCATGCCCGCACTATTCTTGTACCTTCTTCCTCTACGCTTTCCCTTCCCACTTCTAATTTTTTTACTTCCTAATGCAATTTCAGATATTTTTTCTCCAAGTATTTTTTTAACACTGTTAACTAACTCTTTTGTTTTTAATGAGAGGAACTTTGAATCAACAACAAGAGGTAATTCCTTCATATCTTTCTCAACAATTCTTGAATATCTTGCTACCATTGTCTTTTCGTTTGCAGTAGCATTTATTGCTGAGATAAGTGCGAGGTTCATTTCTCTTTTATTTATTTTTTTAGTATTAATCATAGAGATAACTTTTGGAGGATGTGCTCTTCTTCCACCTCTTGTGGAGGCAATTTCTGCTCCTACCCAATTAAATTGCGTTCCTCTTCCAGACATTATTTTCCTTGGAACTCTCGAAATTCCTTTTCCATACGCAGTTCTCCATTTTCTTCTTGCGTGTCTTATGATTCCTGAAGCAGAATGTTGTTTACCTGCAATAAGTGAAGGAGCATATGGGTGCATTGTCTTACTTGCTTCAAGAACTTTTGACACTATATCTTCTCTTATTCTCTCTGAGAAAAAACTAGGAAGTTCCATTTCTTTTGTCTTCTTTCCTTCGGTGTCAAATATTTTTATTTTCATTTTTATCTTAGTTCTATAAACTCAAATTTTTTCTTTCCTTGTTTTTTAGTTTCTCTTAAGGGGAAAGTAGCAACAAGTTGTCTTTTTGGAGGGCCTTGTACAGAACCCTTAACAAGAATGTAGTCTGTTTTCAGGTCTCCAAAATTATGAATATTACTCAAGCCTTTTTTCCCTTCAGATTTTCCCATGTCAACTATTGTGTTATTGTATGAAACTCTCGTAAACATTCCATACTGCCCTGCCATTGGTGCTCTGAATGTAGTTCTCGCAGGATGCCAAGGTCCTAAGCTTCCGGGACGTCTAACACCCTTTTCAGACTTATGTGACTTTAATGTGATTCCAAATCTCTTAACTGGTCCTGAAAGCCCCCTCCCAGTTGTTAAACCCCTGAAATCAACTAACTGTCCTCCTTTGAAGACACTTGAAATGGAAATTTCTTTTCCAAGATTTTCTTTTACAAATTCAAGTTTTTCGTCGAGACTTCCAGTCAATCCAATTTCACTTAAATCAGGAGTTTTCTTGATGTTTGTTTTTTTAACTTGCGAATAACATATAACTTTGATGTCGTCATACTCTTCTCTTTTAACACTATCAACCTTTCCATGCTTACCTTTTGCCATTATCACTTTTCTTCTCATTTCTTTGTCAAGGTTTTCAGAAAGAATTTCTTTTGCAGGGATTCCGTCTTTGTAAAATCTTACAGAGAAAATCTTCATCGTTGGGCACTCTAAAATTGTTACAGGAAGAACAATTTTCTTTCCCTTAGTCATAGAATGTTCGGTGTTGTCTTTCACATAAGCAGAGGCCATTCCTGCTTTGTAACATATGAATCCTTTAAGTCCTTTAAGATTTTTTTCAGAATCAATAGCACCCCAGTTAACTCTAGGCAAAAATTTTCTGGCCCTTTTCCTTGGCCAAAATTGCAAGCTTCCTTTCCTTGGTGTTCGTGTTGACATTTGTTATTGTTATACTGTTAGTACTGATAGCGGTTTTCATTTTACCTTCCCTGGAATATAATACCAAGAAAAAAGGGGTTTTTAAATCTTTTTTAGGCGTTGCGGGAGAGATGTATTGTAACATTAAAAGGATTTAATTAGGCTAGAAAATTAATCAAACATTCCTTTTCCCATCCGTGTTTGAATATACTCCAATAATTTCGGACTATTTTTAACTATCAATTTTCCTTTTATTCTTATTGCTTCTTTAAGCACCATAGTTCTTTGACCGCCACTTCCTCTTTGAGATTTTGTTCTTTCTGTGTACAAAGGAGTAACTAAAACTAATGTGTAAGGACTTATATCATCTTCTTCACATTCCATAACAATTCCATCTGCCCCTTTTAACCAATTATCAGTTTCCATTATGTAAAACCATTTAAAGAGTTTTTATTCCCCAATCTCTTTTTTCCCATCTCACAATACTTTTTATCAATCTCTATGTTTATGCTGTTTCGGTCCAATTTATTACAATCCACCTTTGAAGCCTCTTAATACCCATAAAATTAAAGCAATAACTGTGGCTATCACAAATATTAAACCAATAACGAATAACAAACCTGTCGAATCTGTGCTACTAGAACTTAGAAATAAAAATCCAACAAATATCAAAACGGTAGCACCAATTAATGTGCTTATTATGGTCTTAATGTTACCTTTTGAGTTCATATCTTAATTACCTCCTTTTTATTCATCTCGTTTTGCTCTCACTGCAGCTAATTTTTTGTTTAATTCTTCCATATCTTTTTGTATTTTTTCTTCCTCATCGAATGCTCTCATAATCTCTCCTGTTCTTCTCAAAATCATATCTCTCAGCACAAAAATCCTGCTCTTATCCTCGCCCCTCTCTTTTACCATAATCTCAGCAATACCTTCAGCAATGTTAATTGTAGCGTAGAATATTGAATCTTTTGTTGCAGAGAAAGCAGGGAAAATTACGTTTGTAAATATTTCAATACCTTTCTCATCACTTAAAGAAACTTGCTTTACTATGCTCTTGTCTTCTAAATCGACAAACTTGTGGGTGTATCTAAACTTTTTCCCATTAATTGTGAGTTCATATTTTTTCTTATTATGTGTTTTTTTTGGATTTCTTTCCCTTTCTGTTTCTGGTTCTTTGACTTCTTGGATAACTGAAACCTCTTGCCGTTCTCTCTTTTCTATTTCAGTGTCTATTTTTTTATTTTTTCCACTCTGACTCAGAGGAGTTGCATAACTTTTTAGTTCAGGTGTGTTTTTGATGGCTCTCGCAATTATATCCTCCTGGACACTCATTTTTTCTTCCAAAGCAGGGCTAATTTTTGAAACTGTATCGTATTTCCTTGCTTTAGCCAAAAAGGGCTTTACCTGTTCCCTCATTTTAGTTTCAAACTCAAAATACTCTCCAGACTCTTTAATCCACTCTCTTTTGTTGTGTGTAACAGGTATACCTTCAACAAAAATTTCTCCTGCAATTCTTCTAGCATCTGGGTGAGGACTGAATCCTATTTTATCATGTTGTGTAATCAGTCTGTTGTGCCTATAAGTGTTAAAACCATAAAATCCTTTATTTCCTGAATAACCACTTTTCATCAAACCAATCCAACCTTTTATTACTCCTCCACTAGACAATTTAAAAGAAAATTCTGACTTTCCATCTTCGGTAAGCTCCTGTTCTACAGGGAGACATAAACTATTGTTAACCTTTAATATTATTTCACCACTAGAGATATAAGGTCCGAATCTTAACGCCAAATCTTCTTTCACATTAGTTACCAAGTTAGGGTAATATTTAATTTTCAACTTATCAACAGTAATTTTAGTGCCAGTTTCATTAGGGGATGTCTTTTGAATTCTCATTGGATGCTTATTCCAATCTCCCCTTTTTAACCAATCATCTTCGTCAAATTCTAAAACAAATCTTTTATCATTCTTTCTTTGTGTGGTATCAATAACAAATCTTTTTCCTAAACTCTGACAAGATGTTTTCAGACCCAAACCAAACTCTCCTAACTTGTTCTTTTTTTCAGAGTGGGCTAATTTTAGAGATTTAGCTGCGTTGTTTTCGTCCATTCCCATCCCATCATCATTTACTTCAATAAAATCTTTATTCAACAAAATATTCACATTAAGCACTGCATCATCAAATCTGGCATCTATTGAATTGTCGACCAGTTCCGAGATTGCCTGACTAACACTATATCCTGCCTGACCAATTTTTGGCATTAAACTTTTGTCAGGAGTTATGTCAATCTGTTTGATTTCATCTGTTTCTGTGTTTTGCATAGATATGCAAATAAGATATAACTATTTAAATGTTTCTATATTCGAGTCGGAATATAAGATTTAGAATTTCTTATAAAGGTATTATCTTATATCTCAAAATCCTTTTCAGTCTTTACTTCCTTACCATCAACATTAGTGGTTCTAATGATTTTTCCTTTTCTTTTAGCCATCTCACGGATTTTGGCATAATCTGTTTCTCCCTTAGGCATAACAATGCCTGTTATTATTAGTCTATGCTCAACACTTGCTTTTTTACAGTCCGGCAAATCCCAGAAAAAGTCCTCTCTTGCTTGCCCAAAGTATTTTTCATCAATTTCCATCTGGCAGAATTTATCGTCTATTTTTCCTTCACTTTTTCCTGGCTTTGGTAGTTTGGCCTTTATTCTTAATTTTAGCCCGTTACCATCTGCATTCAGAAGAAAGCAATAAACCTGCGGTGCAATCTTTTTTATTTGACTGCTTGGCATGTCTTTAACTTCATAAATTATTTTTCCCTCTTTCTTCTTTCCAGAAAGCCCAGGAATATCTTGCCTACTCCATATAGTTCCGTAAAAATTTGCTTCTCCTAAATTAGCAACAAATAAAGTAAAATCATTTGCATACTCAAAACTTCCCTTAATCTTTACGTTTTTTGTTCTCCACAATCCAAGAAGTGCTCTTCTATTGTACTCTCCCTTTCCAAAACGTACAAATTGTCTGTGGGCATCTTCTTCAGATTTTCCCATAAAAACCTTTTTCATAAAATTCATAAATTTAGTTGCCAGATTTTGCTTATAAACTTTTTTATGTTACTCGAAGGTGGGTAAGCCAAGATTTATAAATTTCTTATGACTCAGCTTAATATAAAATGCACGACCCTGTTGTTAAAAAAACAGCCACAGTTGTCCTAGTTGGTCTTTTAGTAACTATGTCCATTCTCGTCCTAAAACCCATTTTTATTTCAATTGTAATTGCTTTAATTTTAGCATTTATCTTCACTCCAGTATTCGATTTTATCAACAAATACATTAACTCCAGAAATGCTTCGGCAGGAGTAATCGTTCTATTTGTGTTGCTTCTAATAATTTTACCGATATGGTTTCTCACCCCCATACTTCTTAATCAGTCATTCTCCCTTTTTCAAGCAGCACAACAAATAGATTTCGTTAAGCCGCTTAAATCTGTTTTTCCCTCTTTATTTGCATCTCAACAATTCTCTTCAGAAATTGGTTCCGTGTTATCATCATTTACCTCAAAAGTTGCAAGTGATTTAATGAACTCAATTTCAATGGTCATACTAGATTTTCCAAATCTTGCCCTACAGTTTACAGTTATCTTCTTTACATTTTTCTTTGTTCTAAGAGACCAAGAAGTGATAGTAGAATATGTGAAAAGTCTTCTTCCTTTCTCTAAAGATGTTGAGAAAAAACTTTTCGATAACTCGAAGTTGTTAACTTCTGCTATTCTTTACGGACAAGTAATCATTGGTATCATTCAAGGAGTAATTCTCGGAATAGGTCTTTTCATCTTCGGAGTTAAGAATGCTCTAATCTTAACCTTGTTTGCAGCATTGGCAGGTATACTTCCAATTCTTGGAACTGCAATAGTGTGGCTTCCCGTCGCGGTTTATCTTTTTGTTGCAGGGAACACTGTTCCAGCGTGGGGAGTTGTCGTCTTTGGAGTCCTCTCTTCTACAGTTGACAATATCTTAAGACCAATAATCGTTTCAAGAAGGACAAAAATTCATTCTGGAATACTGGTGGTGTCTATGATAGGCGGAATATTCCTTTTCGGCATTATGGGATTTATTCTAGGGCCATTGATTGTGTCTTATCTTCTCATAATCTTGGAAATTTACAGAGGAAAGCCAACTCCTGGTGTGATAATGACTGAAAAATCAAAATAAAAATATAAAAACCAAATTTCTTTGGTAAGATAACAAGGGGTGTTAAATGCAACTAAAAGTAAAACTTCTGAAATGGTCTGCAGGAATTCCTGTAGCTATGCTTAATCATAAAACAGCAGGAAAAATGGGCGTTCACCCTCAGGACAGAATAAACATACGAACTCTTTCAAAAAATCCTAAAGAAGTAACAACAATCATTGATGTAGTAAAAGGAATTGTTAAAGAAGGGGAAGTAGCAATCTCTTCCGAACTTGAAAAGTACATGAATTATCATCTTGGTAAAAATGTTGAAGTAAACTTAGCAATTCCCCCACAAAGTCTTGATTTTGTAAAGAAAAAACTCAACAATAAAGAACTCTCAAAAAATGAGATTAAACTAATCGTTAAAGATGTTATGAACAACTCGCTATCAGACGCAGAAATAGCCATTTTCATAATAGGAATTCACAAATACGGAATGAATATGAAGGAGATGATTTATCTTACAGAGTCTATAAGGGACACCGGCTCTGAACTTCATTTCAAGCAAAAATTCGTCGTAGACAAACATTCTATTGGGGGAATTCCTGGAAACAGAACGACTCCTCTTGTTGTTTCAATCTGTTCCGCGGCTGGTTTGACTATGCCAAAGAATTCATCCCGGGCAATAACAAGTGCTGCCGGAACTGCAGATGTTATGGAAACAATTGCTGATGTTGAATTTACTGTTAAACAACTTTATGAAATAATAAAAAAAGTTAATGCATGCATAGTTTGGGGTGGTGGTTTAGGAATGACCCCCGCCGATGCCAAACTCATGGAAGTGGAGCGTTCTCTTAGGATAGATCCTGAACCTCAGATGATTGCTTCGATAATGTCTAAGAAACTTGCGGCAGGAAGTAAGTACATTTTGATAGATATCCCTTGCGGAAAAAACGCCAAAATTTCAGATATAAAAAAAGCCAAGAGACTTAAGAATAAATTTGAGGCACTTGGAAAACATTTCAGAAAAAATTTGAAATGTGTAATCACAGACGGGAACCAACCAATAGGAAACGGAATAGGGCCAACTTTAGAACTGATGGACATTGTAAAAATCCTAGACCCAGCGCAGAAAGGTCCTCAAGACTTAGAAAAAAAAGCACTTTTCCTTGCAGGAAACATCTTTGAGATGACTGGAAAAGCAAAAAAAGGAAAAGGAACAAAACTGGCTAAAGAAATGCTTCTTTCTGGAAAAGCATTTGACAAATTCAAAGACATAATTAAAGCGCAGAATGGAAACCTTAACAGACTAAAAATAGCAAAATTCAAGCATGACATTCACTCGAAAAAGAAAGGCACAATAATTGAAATAGACAATCATTTAGTAAATTCATTAGTTAGAGTTGCAGGGTGCCCTGTTGACAAACCTGCAGGAATTTACTTGCATTTCCATGTGGGTGATAGAATACAAAAACGACAGAAGATAGTGACAATCTATGCAGAATCAAAATCAAGGCTCGATGAAGCAGTTAAGTTATACGAAAAATCAAAACCCATCAAGTTAAAATAAGGTAACTCACTCTTTTGTTCTTATAGTTCAGGAAACAGGCTCTGTTGAAAATCTCTAATGCAATAGCCTTAGATTGTGTGCTATTGCCTTA
>JBBSYF010000002.1:0-2790 GCA_038045405.1 Nanobdellota archaeon
TAAGGCAATAGCACACAATCTAAGGCTATTGCATTAGAGATTTTCAACAGAGCCTATTTGTCTTATTTGTCGGCCAAACATAAGGAAGATTGTCCTTTTCTTTCCATTTGAATTGAGAGTAATGTTTCTTATCTTTTCTAAGTAAATTGCTTTTATGAGAAGAATGAAATTTTCTTTTTCCAAGCCAAGTAGGCAGGGCAACTTTACCGTTTATTTTTTCAGTTTTCATAGTGTTTTTGTAGCCTCTTGAAATCCATTCGGAGATGCACAAATTTAAGTAAATTTTAAGAGCATTTTCATAACCCCTCCACATTAAAACAGCAGGATGATTTCTCCATGCTGAAGATTTAGTTCGATTAAGAAGGACGTTTAAAATTTGAAACGCCTCAACTCTCTGTTTTCCTAACCTTCGGTAGTCCAAAGTCTTTATCGATTTTTCAAAGTTCGGATATGGCAAAAAGGTTTGCATGATTATTTTTAGTGTTATAAAAAGAATAGCGAGGGTGGGATTTGAACCGCACGATCTCCGGGTTATGGGCCCGACGAGGACTCCAGGCTCCTCTACCTCGCTATACAATAAAAATCCACAAAGTACTTATAAATCTAACTGTATGAAGAGTAAAATGGCTGAAATCTACGAACCTGCAGAAGACTCTTTTCTTATGTCTGAAGCATTAAAAGAGCGAGTACCAAAGATGTTAATTGAGAATCCTAACTTAAAGTTTATAGAGATTGGTTGCGGTAGCGGTATAAATATGGAAACAGCAAAAGAGGTAGGGGTTAAAATAAAAAACATAATGGGTTGTGATATTAACAACGAGGCTGTTGAGCATTGCAAGAGGCTTGGTTTTAGTTGCATTAAGTCTGATTTATTTGACAATGTTGACGGCAAGTGTGATGTTATCGCTTTCAATCCTCCTTACTTGCCGAAAGATAAAAAGGAGCCAAAATCATCAAGAGTTGAAACGACTGGCGGCAAAAAGGGGAATGAGATAATTGTGCGGTTTCTAAAAGAAGCAAAAAGTCATTTAACACAAAATGGAAGAATTTTTGTTATAACAAGTTCACTCGCACAAAATGTTGATTTTTTGGGGTGGGGTTACAAGGCAAAAGAAATCGCTTCTAAGAAATTGTTCTTTGAAAAGCTGTTCATCTGGGAATGTTTAAAAGTATAACTACCGTTAAAGTAAAAAGGTGATTTTATGATATACGAAAACTGGATGAGAACTCATTCTCTAAACTTAAAGAGCGTTGTTTGTCCACCTCTCGAAGGAAACTTGAAATGTGATTGCCTTGTTGTTGGTGGGGGCTTTGCAGGACTGCATGCGGCTTTGAGGCTTGTTGATTCCGGTAAAGATGTTATTCTTTTGGAGAAAGGAGTCTGTGGAAACTCTTCTTCAGGACAAAGTGCAGGCTTTCTCACACCAGAAAGTGAAGAAGACATGAGGCAGATTATTTCAAGATACGGAGAAAAAAAGGGTAAAATAATTTATAGTATACCTTTGAAAGGGATGCAAATGATTGTAGGAAATGCAAAAAAATACGGTTTCAATTGTGACTTAAGAAAACAGGATTCTTTTTATTTTACAACAAAAAAGGGGGATATCGAATTCATAAAGGAAGAGGCGGAATTCAAAGACGAAGAAAACTTGCCTTACGAACTTTATAGCAAAGCAATAATCAAGAACATTCACCCTGGTAAAAGTTATTTAATAGGATTAAAATATCCTGGCTCTTATGGGATTAATTCTTTTTCATACTGTGTTGAGATGAAAAATCTTCTTATAAAAAAAGGTGTAAGGATTTTTGAAAATAGCGAAGTGCGTGAATTAGTAGGAAATACTGCAAAGACTCATTTAGGCTCTGTTAATGCAAAGAATATTCTGATTTGCGTCGACAAACTGAAAAAAGAGATTAATGGAGAGTTTTCAAAAAAGTCGTATCATATGCAAACTTATTTAGCAGTAAGCGAACCACTGAGCAAAAAAGAAGTAAAGTCAATGTTTCCAAAAGAAGAACTGATGTGTTGGGATACGAATCTCATTTATATTCACTATCGTTTGGTTGATGGAAATAGACTTCTTGTCGGCGGTTCCAGTCCTTGGGTGGCTTATCACTCAAGGTATTATCACAATCCAAAGATAATACAATCTTTCATTGATAATTTGAAATCAAATTTTCCAGAAATAAAAGACATAGGATTTCCTTACTATTGGTCGGGCTTAATTGATGTAACGAAAAACCTTGTGCCAATAGTCGACTATGACAAAAATAATAAGTCAGTTCAGTATGTTATAGGTTGTGCTGGACTGAATTGGGCTGCTTACTGCGGGGATTATGCAGCAAGAAGAGTTCTAAACCCAAAAGATACTAACGATTTGTCTGAATTCTTGGGAGCAAGTAGAAAATTCTTTACATCTGACAGATTTCAAAGAATTTTTGGAAAGAGAATTTCTTTCGCTATAAGTCATTTAAAACAAGAACTGGGCTGAAGTTTTCTAGGAATATTCCAGTAGTTTAATACTTTCCCCACTTTATCTTCTTCCAAAGCCTTTCATGGAGAAAGAAGAATGGAATTTTAATAAGAGTCAATACCAAACTGAATTTTAACGAAGTTTCTATATTGCCGTAAACAACATAAACAAGAGCGGTTGTAAAAACGAAAGAAATTAGCCCCAGAAAACTCCCTTTACGAAACTCCTTTTATATGTTGAAGGAATTTATGTGAACCTCTTTTGATTAATACAATTGTGAATTAAGATATATAAGTTTTATCTTTCGCATCGTAGG
>JBBSYF010000003.1:0-7533 GCA_038045405.1 Nanobdellota archaeon
ATCACAACAATTATTATAAATCACCTTTGATGTTTTCTGTTATGGAATTAATTGCATTACTATCAAAAGGAGAAGGTACATGGGCCCAAGTATCTGGTTTAATAAAGCATGGAGATTGGGAAAATGTAATTGTTCTTGGTGATGCGTTTGCCGAAAAATTCACGGCGGAAAAAGAGTTTGAATTCATTAGAATAGACCTAGACAAAAAACTTGTTGATTTGAAGAATGAGTTCATGCAGAAGCTGAAGGGAAAAATTAGCGGATTTGAAGTCGGGTTGAGCATCGCCTCCGGCGATGGAAAAGAGCATATGGCACTTGTCTCTGCTTTGATTAATTTGCCGGTCGGAATAAGATTCGCTGCTTTAACAAAAGAAGGAATTATTGACTTGTAATTATCTTAAAAATTCTTAATTCACTATCTAATAAAAGAAATTGCCCAGAAAAGCATTAACAGTAGTAAAATAAATAAGAAAAAGTACGTTGAAAACGCGAAGGCTTTCTTCGCAATCTTTTCATTTTTAGTGATTGATAAAACTGTCAGATAAAAGAATCTTCCCCCATCAAATATTCCAACAGGAAGCATATTCATCAAAGCCACACTTAAACTTATTAGAATAACCCACCATAAAAGATTGTATACGAAAATGCTTATTCCATCAAACTTAGGCTCGTAGTATACTCCTTGTTCTCTGAATGAAGACATCTTTTGTACAAGACTTCCCACAACTCCTACCTTCTTCTGGCCGAAAAATCCAATACCCAACCAAGAAGTTCCAGGCTTTTCAGGATGCTCTTCCAAAATAATTTCCCTCAAGTCTGACCCCTCTTTTGTCTTTGTCTTTATCATTACCTTTGTGCCTGGAGAATATTTTGAAAGTTCTTCTGCGAGTTTGTCTATGCTATCAACTTTTATTCCGTTAATCTCTAAGATTACACTGCTAAGATTTGCCTTTATTGCTGGTGCTGAATCATAAACGCCTATTACCCCCATTGTCCCGTTCTGTTTTTCTAAAGCCTCTTTTGTGATGAGATAACTCTTACTGCCTACCCCTATTCTGTTAAGACCGTCGCTGTTCGTGAGCTTAATTACGTCTTCATAAGAAACACTACTGTTATCAACCCGAGGCAGATTAACATTAATTCCATTAACAGATGAAATTCCCGAAATTGCAATTGCTGATGTCGCATAACTATCAAACATAACCCCTGAAGGAACGAATGCAGTTGTGAAGAAAATCCACAAAACACCGAAAAATAAGATTGCTGTTAAAACGTTTGCGAACGTTCCAGCAGAAAGAATTGCCATTTGTTTAAATTCACTTTTTTTCGCCATCTTTTTTTCATCTAACTCAACGAAAGCAGCTAAGAATACTGGAAGAAAGAAAGGGAAAAAACCAAAACCAGTCGTTTTTACCTTTATCTTGTTATACACTGCAAAAATTCCATGCGCCATTTCATGAGTTATTGCAATAACTGCAAGGATAACTATCCAATATGTAAAATAAAATGGGGGCAAGAAGTCAAGTTTAAACATCTGTGGAAGATAAGGAACTAAAGGTAATATCGGTGGAATTTTAATGGCTCTCACGAGACTAGGATTAAACAAGTAAACTTTCACAATAGTATAAATTACATAAAAAATACCTACCATAAGAAGATAACCTGTTGCTATTGAAACATAACTCAAAACTTTTAACGTTTTTCTGTACTTGTTTCCGAGGTAGTTAATCAGTTTTATTCCCCAACTTGTTCTGTATAAAAAGAGTAGCCCGTCTCTTTTCAAGTTGTGTTTTCTTGTGTAAAGAAAGACTGAAACGAAAATTGCAAATGCTACCAAAAAAATTAAATCGTAAATCATAAAACTTGCCATTAATGTTATTAGTCAACTCTTTTATTTATTTTTCAGCTAAGTTATTTTCTCTTCAGGGGTCTGAAAGCATTTCCCTTACATTTTCTACATTTCACTTTTCCTTTCAAGATCTTTTGAGGGTCTGATCTTTGCTTTGATTGACAGTTCTTACAAACAAAGATATTCTTAAAAAGTCTATTTTGTGCTTCTGGTATTTTTGCCATTTTGTTATATTAATTTCTTACTGCTTCCTCTTAATTATCTTTCTTCCCTCAATATCCCAATATTCAACGTTTGAATTTTCTTCTAAAGTTTTCCTTATCTCTTCATCACAGTCTATTTCAAGAGTCTCAAAACTTTCTAAATCCATGATGCTAATCTTATCTCCTAACGAAAGAACCTGCGCCTTTCTTTTGTCTACAAGTGGAACATCAAATCTTTCGTGTCCAGGAACGGCAAGAATCTTTTTCTGCCCATTCATTATACTAATAGCTTCTATTCTACACTTACTTGCTCCGTGTTTTCCAGTCTTGCTTATGTCGACATTTCTTACTGTATAAGGTTCTCCATCAATCATGATATTAGTTCCGGATTTTGCCTCGTGTGCTGTTATTATTTTTAAGACCATAAACTATCGAAAAGAAATACATTTATAAACGTTTTTACTAAAATAATATCATGTCTCTGCAAAAAAAAGATTTCATTGAAATAGACTTTACGGGACGAGTAAAAGACGGTGAGGTTTTCGATTCAAGTCTTAAAGAAGACTTAGAAAAGTTACATCATGATCATGATCACGCTATTGAACCTAAACCTTTTGTCTTTTGTTTAGGGGAAGGAATGTTCTTACAAGCAATTGATGATTTTCTCATAGGCAAGGAGATTGGAAAGAATTACGAAATTGAACTTGAACCTGAAAAAGCCTTCGGAAAAAGGAATACTGCATTAGTACAAACAATTCCTCTAAAAATATTCAAAGAAAAAAATGTATACCCTTCTGTTGGAACTACCTTCAATTTTGATGGAAGAATCGGTAAGGTCTTAGCCGTCTCTGGAGGGAGAGTTATGATAGACTTCAATCATTTTCTCGCAGGAAAAGCTTTGGTTTACAAGATAACCGTTCTGAAAAAAATCGAGGACTCTGACAAAAAAATTCACGCTCTTAATGAATTCTTCTTCAGAAGAGAATTCAAATACGAAGTTCAAGGAGAAAAGCTGATAATGGAAGTAGAAAAGCCTCTTGTAAGAATTGTAGAACTTTTTAAGGACAAGTTTAAGGAAATTCTCGCCTTAGACTTAGAAGTCAAAGAGGTTGAAGAAGCTAAAAAAGAGATGGAAAAATCACAACAATCCTTATAAATATAAACTGGTTATTTCATACATGGAAGAAATTTACAACGATTATTCTTCAGACGTAAAGGAGATTGACAAGGAACTTGCTGAAATTCTTAAAAGACAGTCAGCTAAAATAAAAGTTGTTGGTGTTGGCGGCGGCGGGGGGAATTCTTTAAGCAGAATGAAAGAAATAGGAATAAAGGGTGGAGAACTCATTGCTGCAAATACTGATGCTCAAGACCTTCTGTATAGTGATGCAGACCAAAAAATCCTTCTTGGAAGAGAAATAACACAAGGACTTGGTGCAGGAAGCAATCCTAAAGTTGGTGAAGAAGCTGCAAAAGAATCAGAATCTGAAATAAAGAAAAAACTTGCAGGAAGCGATATGATATTCATTACGTGCGGACTTGGTGGAGGAACGGGAACCGGGGCTGCTCCAGTAATCGCAGCACTTGCAAAAAAACAAGGAGCACTTACTATTGGGGTTGTTACACTTCCATTTACCATCGAAGGTAAAAAAAGAATTGAAAATGCAATGAACGGACTTGAAAGAATGGAGTCTGTTGTTGATACTCTAATTGTCATCCCAAACGACAAACTTCTTGAGCTTGCTCCCGACTTACCTTTACACACTGCTTTCAAAATTGCAGACGAAATCCTTACGAATGCTGTTAAAGGAATAACGGAGCTTGTAACTACAACCGGTTTGGTAAATCTTGACTTCGCAGACGTTAGAGCAGTTATGTCTAATGGGGGGGTTTCACTTATAGGCATGGGTGAATCAGATAGCACAAACAGAGCGTTCGAAGCCGTTGAAAAAGCAATCCAAAACCCTCTTCTTGATGTTGATATTTCAAATGCAACTGGTGCTTTGGTGAACATCGTCGGTGGAAGTGATATGAGCCTTGATGAATGTAAAACAGTAATTGAAGAAGTTGGGAACAAGTTAAGTCCAGATGCAAAGCTGATATGGGGTGCTCAAATCTCCAAAGACATGGAAAAGTCAATTCGTGTTCTTTTGATTGTTACTGGAGTGAAGAGCGCACAAATTCTTGGGCACGGAGAAACTATGGAAAGTATGAAACATCGGGAAATAGAAGAAGAGTTGGGAATAGAATTTTTTGAATAATTTTAAAATGAAATTCTTGAAATATTTGATGTTGTCTTCGGCGTTGCTTACTTTAACACCTACAAAAACTTCTGAGACTGTCTCTTCTCCAAAAATTTTAGTTCCTCCAAGTTTTCCTCTAACCAAAGAAGATGTTTCTGTGCCTTTATCAGAAATTATAAACTTCTATGTGGACTGCGATCAAAAAGATTATTCTGGAAGGAAACCTACTTTGAGAAAAACATATGGCGAGGTAATCTCTGGAGTTAAAAAAAGAAGAAATTTAGAATCTCTTTGGACTGAATATTTCAAAAAGCAATCTGGAATAGAATACCTCTCAATGCATGATATAGATACTTCTCAAGGATGGAAATTTCCTGTTGCAAGAAAAAATAGTCTTGAGAACAATTTCAACGCTTCCCGAGTGCGTGCTGGACGCTGGACAGAGAAGCATAATGCAATAGACATTTTTGCAAAAGTCGGTTCAGAAATAGTTTCTCCTGTAAGTGGGGTTGTTATTTCTTCCGAAAAAAATTGGAGAGGTTTCTACAACAGAAAGAGGGGATTTCAATATGAATCTGGAGGGCTTGGTGCTCTTGCAGGCAATGGGGCAATAATCTTCTCTCCTAAGGACACGTCTTACTTTTATCTTATTCATATGAAAGATGTTCGTGTTAAAACGGGAGATATTGTTTCCAAAGGAGAATTACTTGGAACTGTCGGAGTTACTGGCAATGCAATTTATCCTACTGTCAAAAAGCATCTTCATATTGCATACAAAAAGCCAGGCAAGGGGTGTTGGGTTGATGGTGTTCTAGTCTCTCAAAATCCTTACTCTATTTTAAAAAAATCACAAAGACTCAAGTGAGCCTCAAATTTAAAAACTCCATCTTTCTATTTAGTTTATGAGTCAACTTGATAAGCTTAAAAATTTCGCTGAAAAGTCAAAGAGAGTTTGGCTGGTATTAAAAAAACCAACAAGAAAAGAATTTGAGTCAGTTGCAAAAATTTCTGCCATTGGGATTTTACTACTCGGCGCTTTAGGATTTCTAATCTCAATAATTGTTAAACTGTTGATAGGGTAAATCTTTATAAATCCCTAACTCTCAAAAAAGTGATGGGATTAGAAAATGTCCTATGCGACTTCGGACGTTTTAACAGAAAGTTGATTACCTCTTCTCTTCTCGGTCTTTCTTTAATTTCAGGATGTTCCGGCGGTTCCGACGGAAAACCAGCCCCTACAAGTCCCGGACCAACAACCACTCCTACAACCCCCACTACTCCTACTCAAAATATTCCTCCCACAATTCTTTCTAACCCTGTAACTCAAGTTAATGAAAATGTTTATTATCAATATGAAGTCCAAGCAAAAAGTAATAGTGCCAATCCTCTTAATTACAGCGTTGTTCAGGGCCCTGTCTGGTTGGAAGCTATGAGCAACTTTATTTCTGGAAGAGTCCCTGAAGTTTATGAGAATACAACCTTTCCTGTAAAAATAAAAATTTCAGACGGAGTATCTTCTGTTGAACAAGCTTACAACTTAAACGTTACGAACATTTCTGACACGCGCGTTCTAAATTTAACTCAGGTTGGTCAACTGACGAATGTTTCCACAAATAGCATGAGTTTTTCTCAGCCAGTAAATTTCGTTGCAAAAGATATCATAGGTGCAGGAATCAGTAGCCAAACTCCAGAAGGAATTCTAAGAGAAGTAACTTCTGTTTCTCCAGATAAAAAAACGGTGTACACAACACAAGCAACGTTAGAACAGACAGTATCAAAAGCTTCCCTTTCTTTTTCTAGAAGTCTTTATCCTTCAAGCATTATATCATCGAGGCTTGTAGAAGGAGCGTCAATGGCACAAGCAAATGCTGTTGGTTTTAACTTTAGCGTTGACTTAAACAATGTTGTTTTATACGACAAAGATGGAAATCTAAACACTAAAGGAGATCAACTGACTGCAAATGGAAATGTGTCATTTAATACGGATTTTTCTCTTAACGTTGACATAGAAAATTTCGCTCTTAAATATTTAAGATTCCAAAATATCTCTAGTGAAAAAGCAGAAATTTCAGTAGGTGCTAATCTAGCAGGCATCGCTTCATATAAAGAAATAAAAATCGCAGAGTACAAGTTCCAACCGTTTGTTATTGGATATCTTCCTACACCAATTCCCTTACCTCTCGTTGTCACACCTAAAATAGGAATCTACATGGGCATAAATCCCACATTTGTTAATCCTCTAGCCGTAAGAGTCACACAAGAAGCCAGCTTAGACACAAAGATAATATACTCAGGGGGCTGGACCGGCTCTGCTAATTTTTCCAATAACTTCAATTTTTCAAACCCAATTTTTACTGGGGAATGGGATCTTAATGTTTCTACAGGACCAAAATTAGAACTTTTGTTGTACGGTGTTTTAGGACCAACAGTCTCGGTAAACGCCGGATTAAGACTAGCAGCTAAAGGGGAAGACTATTCTCTCTACGGTAAGCTAGATGCAGGTCTTGGGATTTCTATGAATATATTCAGTAAAAAAATCTCTTCAAACTTTGAAAAAGTTATCGAGTACGAAAAACTTTTAGCAAGAAATGAAAGACCGGGAGCTCCAGTAAACAGTTTTACTGATACTCGTGACGGAAGAGTTTACAAAACGACTCAAATTAGTAATCAAATTTGGATGGCTGAAAATTTAAATTACAATCATGCGAATTCTAGATTTTACAACAATGTTGCTTCTAACGGTACGATTTATGGAAGATTATACGGAAAGGTCGGGGCTGAGGAATCTTGTCCTTCAGGATGGAAACTTCCATCATCAAGTGAATGGGACATCTTGTTTAATTCTTTAGGAGGAAGAAATACATATGGGTCCGGCGCTACTGGTGGAAAAATGAAATCAACAGGAACTGTTGAGGCGGGAACAGGATTGTGGCGTTCTCCGAATACAGGCGCAACAAACGAAAGTGGCTTTGCTGCTATACCTGGAGGAATGGCAGAAAATAACGCAACCGTTTCTTACACTAACATGGGTTACAGATCATACTTTTGGGTCTCAACATCAGCGGGTGCACAGGCTAACATTCTATTATACGACACGGGTGGTGCTAATAGCAGTGTAGCCTACGGAAATAATTTCCAGAACATTCCCTTATTTTCTGTAAGGTGTTTAAAAAATTAGAACCCATGTATAGGTTCATGACATATGTCACCCCCTAAAACAATCTTCTAAAATCAAAAT
>JBBSYF010000004.1:0-16673 GCA_038045405.1 Nanobdellota archaeon
GGGTGACTTCTTTTTTTATTTTTTGAGATTTTTTCTGAATTAAAATTAATATGTTAAACTAAGGTTGAACCTTAGTGCACAACCGCGCGGGAGCGCTTAAGAACGGAAAAATTTGCCGACAAATTTTTGCCTATTAAGTCAAATTGCTTTAGAATCAATCAACATCCCAATCTTTCATCTTATCTTTTCCGTAAGTGTTGAAATAAAGAATTCTATCTAAGTCTATTGGGGCTTTTTTTGTTCTTTTCTTTTCAAATTCAAATCCTATTGGGAAAACTGCTTCAACGTTTACTTCATCTGGAATTGAAAGTGCCTTCTTTATCTGACTTTCAACGAAATATCCTATCCAACATGTTGACAAACCAACTTCTTCAAGTTTCAATAAAAAATTCTGTATCCCTGCGCCTGCATGTTGCCTTGAGTAATTTTCTCCCTGCTTTCCATAAGCGTTTATTAATCTTGAAGGATTTGAGCAGACAACAACAACATAATGTGCTTGTGCAATGAAATCTTGTTGACAAGCATCAGTTATTTTTTTTATGCTCTCTTTGTCTTCTACAAGGATGAACTTCAATGTGTAGTTTCCTCCTGCTTTTGGAATAAACCTTGCAACATCAATACATTCAATAATATCTCTCCAGTCTGGCTTCTTAGACTTGAATTTTCTTACACTCGAACGAGATTTTATTGCCTTATCTAATTCCATTTTAAAAGAAAGGGATAGATGTTTATAAAATTATTCAAGAGGCTAAGAAATTTTAGAACAGGACGATTTTAAGCAAATCGTTTACGTATCCAGGTAAAAAACCGTGAGCGTGGTTATGTGGGTCGTGCTTCATGTCCATAGCAATCTGTCTTCTTGGAGATGCTAATAACTCTTCAAGATTTTCTGGTAGTTCTTGAGCAAGCATTTCTTTAGAAGTTACTGTATGATATACTTCAAAGGTATGTGCGTATTTATAGTCCAAATGACCATCAAGAAAGCTTTGTTGATCCACTGTTTTTAACTTTAGGGTATTATTCCTTCCAATAAAATCTGTTCTTATACTCTCTAAGTACTCTTGGGCTCTTTCTTGTGATGAAAAGAAATCGTAAACTGCAGTTCTACTTGCTATTTGAGACGTAAGCCCTGGAACAGGACTATCTAACTCTGTGACTATCTGTTTCTCTAAAACTGAATACAGAACAAATTTCTCTACTCTTTGAAGAGTTGAAGTTTCCATTAAAGTTTTTTGTTTATTCTGATATATAAGTTTTTATATACTCTACAGCATCCTTAAAATTATGGGGGATTACTTTGAATTTAGAAATAAATCTGCACATATGAGATTTGCCTTAAGACGCAAATCTAGATGGGAAAGAGAAGATGTAGTGAGGTATAATTTTATTTTTGAAAATGTTGATGATCTTGCAGTACTTTTGAGTATGAATGCGGACGAATCAGTTACTCTTGATGATGAGACTATGCCTTTCAGTCAGTTTAGAGAAGAATACCTTTCTAAGGCTAACAGAATTTACGTTGACAAAGAAACTGAATTCATGGACATGTTTGCAAGTGCAGACGTCCCCAATACTCTTGAAAAACTTGCTAAAAGAAAGTAGCTTCTTAGAAACAAATTACTCCACCACCAAGAACTTTAGTTCCTGAGTAAAGAACAATTGCTTGTCCTTCTGAAATTCCTGTAATAGACTTGCTTAACGAAACATGGAAATGTTTTTTCCCTTTGTCATAGTGTAACTTAGATGTTAGTAATTCACCTACTTGTCTTATTCTTGCGAGAACTTTAATATTTTTCTTTGGAGCTTCATTTATCCAATGTGGGTTTTTTATTATGACTTCTTTTCTGAAAAGCAAAGGATGGCCTTCCGGCGCTGCCACAATTTCATTTTTCTTCAAATTTTTAGAAGCAACGTACCACCTTTTTAGCTGCTTTTTGTCATCGTTGTTTTTGTTTATTTCCAATCCGAAACGAGGGCCGAGTCTTTGTCCTAAAGTATAATAATAAATTCCGTCGTGCTGACCAATTACTTTGCCCTCCGGATTTAGAATTTTTCCTTTCTTTGGTTTTATTCTTACTTTTAAAAAATCTTTTAGATTAACTTTGCCTACGAAGCATATCCCAACTGTTGATTTTCTATCAAAGTTAGTAAAGCCTTGCTTTTCTGCTATCGCTCGAACATTTTTTTTTGTATAATCTCCGATTGGAAAATAAGAGTGGCTCAAATCTTTTTGGTTTAATCTGTAAAGAAAATAAGATTGGTCCTTTGATTCATCCTTCGCTCTCAAGAGGGAATATGTCAACCCCTGCACCTTAAGATTATTTTTAACTAAACTCGCGGTTTTTACATTAACTTTACTTTTGTTTTTTTCTTCTCTAATTCTTGCGTAATGTCCCGTAACAACTAAGTCAGCGCCTAGTTTTTTTGCTTCTTTCCAAAGCAAAGGAAATTTAACCTTGTTATTGCAATCAACATCGGGGTTTGGAGTAATTCCTTTTCTGTAAAGCTTGAACATTTCGTCAATTACATCTTTTCTGTACTGCTTTTCAAAGTCTAGAGTGATTAATGGAATTCCAAGTTGAGATGCAATCTTCATTGCAACTTTTCTGTCATCTTTCCACTTGCATTCTCCAAATTCGTTTTTTGTGTCTGACCAATTTTTCATGAATGCACCAATAACTTCGTAACCTTGTTTTTTCATGAGGAAGGCGGCTACACTAGAATCAACGCCGCCAGACATTGCAACTAAGACGCGTGTTTTTTTCTTAACAGGTTTTTTAAATTTGATTTTAACTTTCTTCCAATGTTTTTTATCTAGAATGTAACCAATACAATTTTCTGATGAACATTTACAAGGATACTTCTTGTAACCTTCTAAGTCGAAACCGTAGTTGTAAGTTAATTCTTCATCTTTCTTTATCGCCTTTCTTGATTTAATCCATATCCTATTATTCTTTATGTCGAAAGAACAATTTGGGCTACATGAGTGATTGATGAATCTTGCAGTGTTTTCTGGAACATTTCCATCAATATCCCATTCTTCATTAACCTCGAATACGAAAACACCCTCTTTATCCAAGATTTTGTCTGCTTCCTCTTTTGTTATCTTCTTTCCAATGTATTCTATTAGTCTTGTGCCTCTTTTGATATTTCTCTTTGCAAAACCGCCAGAGCCGTGTATCTTAGAGTTTTCTATTCTTACGAATTTGTTTGGTTTTGACTTCATAAGAGAAAGAGAATAAAACTGGTTAAAAAGGTTTACACGACTAGTCCAAAGGAGGATGTGCGGTCATAAATTCTATCATAGAAGTCGTATTTACTTGCAACTGTGCTTAATCTTAGACAGATATCGATTAGTTCATGCTGCTTCTTTTTTGGGAATTCTTTAAAGTGTTTTAAATCTTTAGCAAGAAGATTCACTCGAAGATAAACATCGTCTAAAGCTCTCCCCTTCCAATCTTCAGAGTTCGGCCAGACAAATCTTAGTAACATATCCGAATTTTTGATGCTCTGGTTTTTAGAGATGTAGTCCATTTCCTCTGATAAATAGTCTACTATGCTCCAGCTTTTACCTGTATCTATCCCGTTTGCATAGCATTCTAGAAAAACTGCAGATTGACTGGCTAAAAAAGATAGGCTTCTATTATCCATCTGAAGACTAACGAATTTCCATTTAAAAGAATTATTGTGATTGAAAAACGCCCGAGGCTGGATTTGAACCAGCGACCCTCTGATATCTGCATACCAAATGTAACAGTCAGATGCTCTAACCGAGCTGAGCTACCCGGGCACGAAAAAATGAGATGAGAATGATATTTAAAGCTTATCTCTTCTTCTTTTTTGGTTCTTTCAATCCTAAATCAAAAACAGGTTCAACCTGATGTTTCTCTAAAAAAGAATAAACATTTCCCTGCTTTGCTCCTCGGATGAGGGAGATTGCTGCTTCCTGCGCGTATCTAATATACTCTGGATCGCCGATAATTCCCAAATGGTTATCTTTTAGCTCGAAGTGACACTTTGTTAGATTCGTAAGAGTCTGAAGAGTTTTTCCATCCTTCCCAATAATTCTCCCTCTTACAACTTCCAAGTCTTTTCTTCTTGTGTATCTTTTAATGTTCAGCACTTCGAAGAAAAGTTCTTGTTCTAAGATTAACAAGGCAGTTGAAAAAGGAAATCCGAAATCTAAGGCTTCAATAACTTTTATGGCAACATATACATCTTCAGCGTTTCCAGTTATTGTTATCTCATTTCCGTTGTTATCTATTTTTACCCGAAGTTTTTCTTCAAGTCTTCTTCTGTTTTTCGTTATCCTTGCAATTTTCTCTACTATGAGTTTTTCCATGATAAAATAAGAGAATAAACGATTATAAGTTTTTGGATTACAACAATTCTTATAAACGCTTAAGTCGGGGTTTGTTTATTGGTAAAGGTACGGTTCTTCAAGATTGGATGAACGCACTTCCATAGAAACAACAGAGTGTTGTTCTATCTTCCCCGAGGGGGCCAGATAATGTTAGACCTCCCTTGACTAAAAAGCTTAATCGTTGGCTTAGAGGAATTATTCAAAACAATGCAGATACCTCTACAAACTACATGCAAAATGTAGAGCTACTTTCTGTTGAAGAACTCTGCGGTGAATTAGAATACACCACTATCCATTACTTTTGCCATTTAATGCACACTGTTGAAATAATTGGATACAACCATCCTGATGAAAAAGTCAGAAGTGTTGCTAGCGAGTATTATTTTGGATTAGTTACAGCATTACATCTAAATCCTGAAACAAAAGAACAATTAGATAAAAGATTAGAAGATAGAGTTTAGAATTCAGTCTTATCTCTTTTTAGATAACCTTTCTCTTTAAGCCATTCTATTTGATTTGGCCTGTATTTGAAAATAACGTCACCTTTTTCTTTATCAAGTTCCCACAGCTCAATTATTACAACGTCTCCAGGACGAAGCCAAAGTGCTCTTCTAAGCCTTCCGGGAACACGACAGTTTCTTGATTTACCATCCAAACAAGCTACTAACATTTTATTCCCGCCGAGTCTTTGTTCTATAACTCCTAGTACTTCTCCGTTTCTTGGGAGTTTCACTCTTGTGACGACTTCTTCCTCGTTTACTTGATTTTTATTCTGCATGATTATTTCAAAGGGATTTTGTTTATAAAACTTAGCAATAAAACATTACATCAATGTGAGTGCGAAAGGAATTCCTTGAACCTTCTTGATGCTTTCTTTATTAATAATTCCCGCTTTCAAAGCTGCTTGAATGGATTTCTTACCAACAATGTTGAATGTTGCGTCTTCATCTGAAAAGGCAATCATAGTGTCTATTGCTTCATCTTCAGTTGTTTCTTTTCCTTCACTACCCTTATAAAAACTTTCTTTTAAATCAAGTTGTAAAGTTCCTTCTTCAAATTTTTTTCCAATTAGTTCTTTGTCACAGAATACAACGACCGTTCTATACGTCTTTATAATATTGATGAACATTTTATTGAGAAAATCCACTAGGAGTTATCACTGAATGGGCTTTATGAAAATCATGCAATCTACAATTAGGAACTAAAAAGATTTCTTTGCTCCCTGTTTGATAGCTTTCTCTGCATTATCCTTGGACATCATAGCACTCATCTTTGTTCCACAGGTAGTGCATGCACCTTGTGCCATATAACCGCCTCTTGCAGTTTGCTTGATTTCAGGGTTTTTCATTTGTCTGCCCTTTACCTTACACTTTACACAATATCCTTCTGTCATAACGGGATTAGGAAATTTCGTTTTTTAAAGGTTGTTGTTTTCCGATTATTTAGAAAAAGCAAATAAATTTTTTAGAAAAACAGCTATTTTTTGAATTGAACCCTGATTCTTTTCAGTACCTTCCTTTATTTCCTCTGAAGTATTTTTTGACTTACCTAAATTTTGATCAACATTTGAGTTTGCTTGAGATAAAGAAGTAAGACTTGCGTTTAAAATTTTTATCTGATTTTGTTGCTCTGTTAAATTAATACAAAAATTATTCGAGCAAACTCCTGTTTTACACTCATAACCTTGAACACAAGATGCTCCTGTTCTTGATTGATTGATAAAACCAGGATGATAAATACTTGAAGCAATAATTATTGCTTTCTCAGAACAATATTTCTCCCCTTTAATATAACCTAAGGGGTAGCAGAAATTTCCATCCCAACATTCTTTCTTGTTATAAATACAATCTTTTTCTGCTGCAGATTTTTCATTGATTGATTTAATTTCTTTAGAATTAGTAAATATTACACTATCTACTGATTGATTATTTTGTATTAAAGGAGAAATGACACCATTATTACCCGTCTTTTTACAATCATACGTTATTGAATGTCCATCTGTAGAGCTAGTTACGGAATATCCATTTGGGCAACAAAATCCCAAGCCAGTCATATAAAACCCTAAAGGACAATCAGTATTATTAGTATTAGCACTAACAAGATTAATCATAATCAAAACCGATACTAAAACGAAAATCAAACTTATTTGTGTTTTCTCATTTTTCCTCAAATTTTGCTTCTTACTGGATGCTTTGCACCGCAGGCTAAACAATGAATAAATGTTACTCTATCCTCTCTTAAAAGTTCTGTGTCTGGTTTCTTGCATTCTTTGCAAAGAACAAACTCGTTAACGTACTCTTCAACTTTTTGATTTATCTTTGTGCTTGGAACTTTTATGTTTAACAAAAGTCTATCACCCTCTTTTTGCCCCTGAGCTGCAAGTTCTCTAAGCATAAATTTTTGAAATTGCTCAGGGCTACGTCTTAAATGTGAAGCTATCTGAAAGAAATTAGTAAGAATTGTTTTTTTCCCTTCGAAATGTCCCTCTACTTTTGGAACTTCGAATCTTCCAGTTCCACTGCCTGCCGAGCTTGTTTGCTTTATTTTTTTATAAGCTTCATCCAACATTTCTTCGTATGTTTCCATGGAAATGCTTATTTGACAAGCTTTATAAAATCTTTTACCTTAGTGTTTTTATGAGTTTGAAGAATATTGTTCTCGGTATTGCGATTTTTATAATGACTATTTTTGTAGGGGTTTATGGAATTTCAACCCTTCATGGAGAAAGCCCACAATATGATAAATATTGCCCAAATAATTTAATCAATCAATCTGTTTGCGAGAATAATGAAGGAACCTGGACTAACAATACTCAAATGGTTGCAGACTTAAAAGGAAGTGTTAGACCCGTAGTAGTTGAAGGTGGCTACTGCCAATATGATTATACTGCTTGCCAAAAAGATTTAGAGAATGCAGAAAGAAGTTACTTCAAAAAGATTTTCATAACTGCCCTCCCTCTTGGAATTGTTATAATCTTCTTAGGGGCAGTCGTCTTTGGACTTGAAGCTGTCGGAGCAGGATTGATGGCCGGAGGAATTGCTGTCATGATTTACGGGGCTGGAAGTTATTGGAGATTTACTGACGATTGGTTGAAGTTCTTGTTATCTCTTGCTGGACTTATAATTGTTATATGGATGTCTTATTATTTTAACAGAAAGTTTGGAAAGAAAAAGAAATGGGAATTTTGGAAAAAGAAATAAAACACTATCAAATAAAAATGGCAAAAATAAAAGTAGCAAAACAAAAAATGAATAAAGAATTCAAAATTCTTGCGGGTATAGTCTTACTTTTGATGGCTTTCGTTGGAATTAGTAAGATAATTACTGTACTCCTTGTGCTTCTTGGAGCGTATTTGATTTATTCTGGGCTGAAGAAGAAATAACTTTTGTAACAATAATTTTTAAAAGGGTTCGGAAACTTTGTTTTAGATGTCTGAAAAGAAAAGATTGATTGTGGCGGGGTACGGGCGCCATGGGAAAGATACCTTTTGCGAAATGCTACGAGAAATCGCAAACTATACCTTTACTACTAGTTCTTTCGTGGCAAGTCAAATAGTTTTTGATGAGATTGGGGGGGCTTATGGCTACAAAAATGCCCCCGACTGTTGGGAGGACAGAGCTAACCACAGAGCAGAATGGTATGAAATAATTACGAAGTATAATACTCCTGATAAATCTAGATTGGGGAGAAGAATATTTGAAGGTTTTCCCGTTTATTGTGGAATAAGAAATTTTGACGAATTTAATGCGTTAAAAGAACGAGGACTGTTTGATCTATCTGTTTGGATTGATGCTTCTCTAAGGATGCCTCCTGAAGCAGGAAGTTCAATGACTGTGAGACGAGAAGATTGTGATATTGTTGTTGATAATAATGGGGGTTTGGAAGAGCTGGAACGAAGAGCCAGATATTTTTGTAGAGAACACCTCTCTTAATCTTGTGTAAAAATTATCCAAGATATCTTATCTTTCCTGGGCGAGGCTCGAAGACGATGCCTTCTTCTAAAAGACGTTGAATTTCTTGATTTATCATTGTTGGTGAGAAATCTCTAAGATCCATAATAAGTTTGTCAAGTTCTACACCGCCGCTTTCTTCAGAGCCCTTAACTATGTTAAGAATTTTATCTTTTATAGCCATTATCTGCGCCTTTTCTGGAGCTGTTGAGGTATACGCTTTATCTTTTTCTGTTTCCAACTTTCTTAACATAAGATATTTTGAATCCTTTTCTTTTACTAATTCGGGTGCTATGTATGTTTCGTTGTTCCAATATCTTACCATTCCGATTACAACAACTGTTTGTCCTTGAACAACATCTCTGAATTTTTCTGAGTCGTCACCAAAAACTTTTAATTTTATTTGCCCAGAGCCGTCGTCTAAAGTCAAAAAGATGTACTTCCTTCCATCTCCTTTATCTCCGCTTTCGTATTTGTCTGTAATGTTTCCTAGAATGTTTACTCTCATTATTTTTTTATCTCCAAGTTCAAGAAAACCAAATTTCTCTCCGTTCATCACTGGCTTGCCTACAAGAATGTCTCCTATTCTAAGTTTGTATGCTGTGTGTCTTTTGAATTGTTGTTCTGCCATTTTATTTTTTTAAAGTGGCATTGAAAAACTTCTTGTTTTGCTCTGCCATTTTTTATTCCTTTGTTTAATTGCTAGCTCGTAACTCGCTCTAATTAGCTTAACTCTTAATAATAAAACCTACTTTGCCATTATTAAATTTAAGTGTGTTCTTTGTTATACATTACTTAAGTTCTTGAAACGTATCCTGTTTTAGGGCGGTAAGTGTCTCCACTGCTATCGAGTTTTGCTATTGCTTCGTTGATTTCATCCCTTGTCAACTTGCCTTCAAGTTCTTTTTCAAGTTCTTCTATAGGAATCATTTTTCCCATTCTGCTTTCCATTTTGATTATTGTATCTCTAACAAGGAAAACTTTGCTCCTTTGAGATGTGGGCATACCGCCGGTACCACGGTCAATATCAAACGTTTTTGATTCATAGTCATAACCAACTTGCATCAAGTAATATTTCATTATGTCAATTGCTCTTTTCGCGTCTTCTAAAAGCACTTTCTCACTGAGTCTCATTTTTGCAGAAGCTTCAGACATTCTAATTAAAGCTTGTAACTGTCTTGCTGAGATTGGAATAGGTCTTAGCGTTCCTTCAGAAGAAACTGGCATGTTTCGAAGGTCTACATAAAACTTTTTTATTTCTTCAACAGCTTCGTCGCTCAGCACGGGTTTTATTCTTTGTTTAGCATAGGCAATATACTTTCTGAAGAGGTCTCTTGGAACAGTCATGTCTTCTCCTTTACTTTGATGAGCGTACAGAACGTGTGTTGCAATTAGTTCGTCTTTTTTTCTGTCTGGTAAGTCTCTTAGTGGGAAAATAACATCGAATCTGTTTATCAAAGTTGGAGGTAAGTCAATTTGTTGTGCGATTGCTTGATAAGGGTCGAAGCGTCCGAACTTGGGGTTTGCTGCTGCAAGAACAGAAGTTTCTGCACGGAGAGTATTCCCTTGAATAGCTACTTTCCCCCCTCTTCTTGTAACAAAGAATCCTGTTTGAGTTGAAAAGCACCATACCTTTCCATTGTAATCTATTTTTTTTATTGAGTTTTTTTTCATCTCTAATTCATTTCTATCAGAAAAAATCACCCTATATGCTGTTTTCCTTTTTCCTCTCAAACCCTCTTTATAATGAACATTTTGAGACGCGGATTTGCCTATTAAATGTGCGACCAGTTGGACTTCATCGGCAAGTGTTCTTGACGTACTGCTTAAATATTTTCCATCGGAAGAACCATCTCCAAGCATCATTGCTCCATATAATATTTTTAACTGTCTTTTTGACAATCTTGAAAAATTAAGACCGAGTTTTTTAAAATACACCTTTTCTCCATGTTGCTTCAAATGTTCGAACAGTTGGGTTTGTGTAATCTTGAATCTAAGATAATCTTTGGCATCTACCTCAGAAAGAGAACATCCTAATATATCTGTAAGCTTCTTGAGACATTTTCTTATTTTCTCGGCTTTTTCTCCCCTTTTTTGAACTATGCCTATTGTTGGAGCTGTTTCTACACCCCCCTCAGTTACATAATATCCTAAAAACTCGAGCCAGAGGTCCATAGGTATCTTTTTGTCTTTATGTTGGTGAGCATACTTTGGATGTGTTCTATTCTGCTTGTGAACTATTGAAGGGAGTATAAAGAATTCTGTTTCATCTCCTATAAAATCTCCTGAGTTGATTATCTTAAACCTATGGGATGTGATATCTTCAGCGTTTATCTTTTTGAAGACATCTTGTTTTTCGGGCTTTAGGAGCATGGTGTGGTTTGGTGTTACAAGAATATTGTTTCTTTTATCTAAGAAATTGTACATCTTTCCATTGTAATCATAAGTATAAAGCCCGTTGTGTGGTAAGAATCTTATAGTTTTGTCTTCAGGACTGTACTGGGCTAATTTTAGACTGCTTACCTCTTTGTACTTTTTCCAGCCATCTTCCGTTAAAACTTCAGTATCTTCAGAATAACATGCCTGTACATTAGCTTTTGAAACTGTGATTGTTTGCTGTTCCATTGCCTCGTGCATCGCGCTTCTGTCGTTAGGGTCCATCTTTTCCAACTCGTCTATGCAAACCAATCCTTTATTTGCTAAAACCATTGCTCCTGCTTCTAAGGACCAGCCACGAAGGTATTCATCTCTAACAACAGTGGCTGTAAGTCCAGCACCAGAAGTACTCTTACCTACAACGTATCTTCCTTTTGGAGAAATTCCAGACATGAAAACTAAAGTTGCTGATTTTGCTACTCCTGGATCGCCGACAAGAAGAATGTGGAAATCACCTCTGCTCTTTTGCCCATCTGCATGAGTTTTTGCTACGCCCCCAAAAAGTTGAAGAACGAGGGAACGTTTTATTTCTTCATGTCCCCAAACGCTAGGGATAATACTTTTCGCTAATTTTTCGAAAACTTTTGGATCTTGTGCAAGTTCAAGAATTTGTCTTTCATCTTCTTCGCTAATATCAAGCTCTTCAAAAGTTTCTTCCATAGGTATAATATTATTAGCCTCAACTGCAAGTTCAAAACGTGTTGAAAGTCCGCCAGACTGCAAAGGAACGGGAACTTCTTTTAGAATTCCAGTAACTTTAATTCTGCTTCCCGGAGTTGTTTTCTCTTCCATTTTTGGTTCAACGAGGTCTTCTTTTAAGAAAACGTTTATTCTTTTTGGCTGCTCGCCGCCAGATAACGACTCAGGGGATTCCTCGACGACGAGCCTCTGTGTGTCCACTAAATCCTTGCTGATGAGTTTGAAACCGCCACGCCTTCCACATGAACATCTTATGGGCTCACGGAATTTTTTTTCTATTTGAAGAACTGAAAGAACTGTTCCACATGAAGGACATTCGAATTTTGCATTTACAACTTGAGGTCTAACGTCCGAAGCTTGTCTTATTATGCCTTCGATAACAATTATCTCATTAAGATTTCTTGAACGAATATTTCTTACTTTAATTTCTTGGGTTCTTGGAACGTTTATCAAACGAACACGAACGTTTTTCACAAGTCCTGTCTCTTCCATTGCAACTTCTATTATTCTTAATGTTTCTTCCGGATTTGTTAATATTTCTTCTGAAAGTTTGTTTGAGAACTCTGTTAGCTTTGTAAAGTCTAAGTGAATAGTGCTTTTACCTTTTCTAATTGATTCACCCAATTCTTTTTTGTAAAAATCGAAGAAGTTTTTAGCCTCAATTATTAATTCATCGCTTTTGGATTTTCCTGTCTGCTTCTCCATGTTTATGCGATAATTGTTTTGTTTTTATAGTTTGTTGTAAACTAATGTTATAGTCTTAAATTTTCTACAAGAAACGTAGGAGGGTTGGAGGTTTTAGAAAGTAATAAACAAATTTATAAACAACCTATGGAATATTTTTTTATGAAGGTACTATTTGTTTGTAGAGGAAATGTTGCAAGAAGCCAGTGGGCTGAGGCCTTCTTTAAGCATTATTCTAAAAAACACTCTGCAGAAAGTGCAGGTACTGATGTTGGTATTTCTAGAGGGTATTCATTAGACATCTATGCCTTCGTTTGCGAAGTTATTGCTCAAGATGGAATAGACATAAGAAACAATCAAAGAAAACAATTAACTCCCGAACTCGTTGAAGAACACGATTTAATCGTATCTATTGCTGGAGTTGATTACGGTCCAGATTATCTTTTAAAGAGCCCAAAAACTATTTATTGGGATGTAAATGACCCAAAAGGGCTTGATTACGATTTTCATACTGAAGCAAAAGATAAAATAAAAGGGTTGGTAAAAAAATTAATTCAAGACGTAGAAAATTAATTACTTCTCGTAATTCTTCAAAACAGCTTTGACGTTTTTCAGAAGAAGGTCCATGCTGTACTCAAGCTGTTGCTTATTCTTTGTTCCTGTGCATACAAGCTTCCCATTACTGAACAAAAGGAATGTTGCATTTGGTTCTATAAGTTTGTAAACAAGTCCTGGAAATTGTTCTGGTTCATATTCTGTGTTCTCCATTTCTAAAGCAAGGAAGTTAAGATTTAACTTAAGGTTTATTGTTCCTGAAGCAACAATGTTTTGAACAGTTATCTTTGGCTTTGCAGTTATATTGACATTTATTTTTCTAAGTTGTTTGATTACTGCTTGAATTACTTTCTTTACTTGAGCAACAGACTTTGTTCCTGTGCACACAAGGTTTCCTGAAGAGAAAACTAGAACTGCTGACTTTGGCTCTTTGACACGAAGAACAAGCCCCGGAAAAGTTTCAGGATTGTACTCAGTATTTGGCTGAGTTCTTGCAAGCTTTGTTAATGGGATTGGTTTCTCTAAAGAAGTTGTTGCAACGATATTCTGTATCTTGTAAGTGCTTGTCATCTTTTACATATAAATAAGGTAAAAAATCCTTTATAAAGGTTTATAAGGAGATTGAGGGGCTGATCAGAGTTAGTAATACTAACCATATCGCCAGTTTCTTTTTTGTTTTTCGAAATCTTTCTCGATTTCTTCTAAACTTGATACTTCGCTAAGTGGTTTGTCAGGCCTGAGAGCAGTGAACCTTGGAAAACGTAAAGCGAAACCAGAATTATAATTTGGAGATTTTTGAATTTCTTGGTAAGTTACAGAAACGATAATCTTTGGTTTGATTTTTACTGACTTACCTTTTTCTTCAATGAAGTGCGGTTTAAGCATTTCTGTTAACTCATGGAAAGAAATTGTTTCGTCGGAATCAGATGTTGCTTTTTCTTTAACTCCGGTTCCCATTTTTCCTATCTCGAAGAATTTCCCATTCTTGTCTCGACAGGAAAGAATAAAACTAGACAGCCATCCAAAACGTTTTCCTGTTCCGTATTCTCCGCCGGTAATTACCAAATCCAAATCACACTCTTCAGGTTTTATTTTCAACATATGTCCAACTCTTCTTCCAGGTTGGTAAGGTGCTTTTAAGCTTTTGAACATCGCACCCTCTTGCCTATCTTTCAAAGCTTGTTTGTAAAATTTTTCTGCGGTTTTTTCGTCAGAAGTTATTATTTGTTTTGAGTGAATTATCTTGTAAGGATGGTTTTTTACTATTTTTCTTATTAATGCGGTTCTTTTTTCAAAAGGTTCATTGAGAAGAGATTTGCCATTGTAATAAAGGATGTCAAAAACATTTATTTCAACTGGAAGTTCGTTTTGTAATTTTGCTATGTCATATTTTCTTCTTATTCTCTGACTGATGTTCTGGAAAGAAGTGTACTCTTTTGTTTTTTTATTAAAACCGACTGCTTCGGAGTCTATTATGAAAGAATCACCACTAACATAATCTTTTATGAAGTCTACAACTTCAGGAAACTGTTTTGTTACGTTTTCTAAACTTCTCGTGAAGAGAATTACATTGTTTCCTTTCTTGTGAATAAGCATTCTAAAGCCGTCGTATTTGTATTCTACTGCACAAGGTCTTCCAACAGCATCCATAGCCTCTTTTATCGTAGCTGCTTTTTGGGCTAACATCACTTTTATCGGTTTACCAACTTCGAGATGAATCTTTTCTAAATCTTTGATTTTTCCATCTTTAACAATATCAAAAACAGAAGCCATATCATTTGATTTGTCTATTGCATCCTGAACTTTCTTTTCTGCACCTTCCTCGTCTTTGAAAAACGCTGAAGCCATGGCATCTCTTATCGTACTTTCTTTTAGTCCAATTCTTAAGTCGCTAATCGCAGTTCTTATTAAATAAAGAGCTTCTACGGAGCTAGCAGAAGCAAGGAGCTCTGTTATTAAAGCAATTTTTTTCCCAACTGTTCCCTTTCCTTCAAGCTCTGGAAGTTTTCTAAAGTTTTCTAAAACTTTTTCTGTTGTGAGAACATGAGTGTGTAACGTTGACTGCCTCTTTTCTTCAGTAAGCTTTTTAGCAACTTTTCCCAAATCACCGATGACTTTCCATTCGTGAACTACGTGCTTTTCTTCAATTCCTGTTGCCTTTGAAATGGCCTTTATTGCCAACTGAGTACTTATTCCAAGTCTTCTCTCATCGTATTCAGGATAAATATCCCCTAACAAAAGGTACATTACATCTCTGTCTGAATCTTTTATTTTTTTAAGAAATTTAACGAGTATCTCTGTTTTCTCAAGTCTTTTTGTTGTGCTTGAAGCTTCCTCATAAAATTCGGCTAGTTCTTTATACTTCATTTTCCCCTTTTTGCAATCATTAACCGTTAAAGAAACAGATATTTTTAAGGTTGCTTATTTCCCTAATCTTCCTCTTGCTCTTAGACTAGGACGAGTTTTAATCTCTCTTGATTTGCTTCTTAACCCACGAGATTTTTTACCAGCACTTGTTATACCACGGAATGCACGGCCACGATTTCCGGGCTTAGAAATCCAAGACATTGTCTTATCGTTTTTTATTTCCGGTCTTGTTGGGTCTACGAGAATTACCTCATAAAAATAATGAACACCGTCTTTACCTATCATGTAAGAACTTAACACTTCAAGGTTGATGTATTTTCTTGCAACTCTTTGTTCTGCAATCCATTGATAACTCATTCTTAAATTCTTTCTTGTGTGAAGTCTTTTCGATCTACGCCCCTTGTTAGGTCTAGGTCTTGCATGCCCCCCTCTTAATAATCGAACACGGACAACAACGAAACCTTTTTTGGCTTTGTATCCAAGAGCACGAGCTCTGTCGATTCTTAATGGCTTATCAACTTTTACAAATGCTGGTGAAGCTCTCCACTCAGTCATCCTTTCTCTTAGGATTTTCATATCAGGTTCTTTCCAGGCTTGTTTAACATAGTGGTACATTCCTTTGTAAGATACTTGTGGTTTCTTATCAGTTGATTTTACTTCAGATACGTTCGCCATGATTTATTGAGAAAAAGTTGGTTTAAAAGTTCTTTGGTTAATTTTTTTGGAACTTCTTTAACAGGAAATAATGAGGCTGCAAGGATTTGAACCTTGGACCCCGGCCGTATCAGGACCGTGCTCTAACCAGGCTGAGCTACAGCCTCATTGGAACTTGAAAGAATGGAGACATTTATAAGTTTTGCGAGTTCAAGAAAAATTGATATTTTCTCATATGTTTTGGATTTTTCGGCGAGATTTCTTTAATGAACTTATGAAACATTTCTATACCCCTAATTGTTATGATGTAACTTCTTCTTCTGTTAAAGTGTTTGTCATATAACTGTGAATATCTTGTAGCACGGAGATTCATTTCGTTGAAAACTTTTAATAATTGTTCTGATAACTCTAAAGAAATGGTAGTGATATACACTCTTGGATACAACTTTTTATTCTTTTTTTCCAAAAAAATTCCCCCATCAGTATCAAATATTCCTCTTACTACTGATTTTTTCAAACCTGTTTTAGATAAAAAACTCTTTGGAATAGCCACATGATACTTGTTTCCTAAAGGAAGCCCCAAATTCTTCTTGAAATTGACCAAATCATTATTCCATATTTGAAATCCTACAACCCTTGTTGAAGGCATCTCTCTTATACTCAGCTTAATACCAAATAACTTTTCAAATAAAGGCTTGATTCTTTTTTCATAATGTTCTTTGTCGTCTTCGATATGTCCTCTAAGTTGGTAAAATCCTTTTATCTTTTCTCTATTCTTATAAAAGTTCATACTGCCATCACCAATATGCCATCCTACTTCTTCTGCCAACTCTGCAGAAATGTTGCTTGGAAAATGCATATCAGAATAACGCTCTAAAACTTTATAAGTTTTGCGAGTTGGAAAATTTAGGGCTTTGCGTCAAAAGTAATTTAGCCCTATTTTTTCTTTTTTAGTTTGTTAAAAA
>JBBSYF010000005.1:0-2823 GCA_038045405.1 Nanobdellota archaeon
TCATTTTATTTTTTCATCTCTTTTTTTTCTTTGTCGAACCATTCTTTTACTTCTTCAGTAAGTCCATGTGAAGATGATCTTTCAATTATGAATTCGATAGCTTTCTTCACAAGCAATTCTTCTTCTATTTTTTCTCCCTTTATCCAAATCAATCCGTTTTGTCCAACCGTAACATTACACCCAGATTCTTCTTTTATAATATTTATCATGCTACCTTCTTTTCCGATTACTCTTGGAACTTTATTTGAATTTACTTTTATAATCAAACCTTCGTCAATTCTACCTAAACCACGCAACTTTATCGTTAAGTCAACTCCTCTTCCACTTACTCCAATTATTTTCGCAGCAACCATGTCCCCAATATCCATTACTTCAGCTAGTTCCTCTTTACTGACGAATCCGGGAACCTCTTGTAATGGAAGGAATGCTCCCTCGGCAGAGTCAATATTTATTTGCCAGCCATAGAATGTAAGATTCTCAACTTTTCCTATAACAACGTTTCCTCTTCTAGGTTGATAAACTCCTGATACTGCGATTACTTTAACAAGACCGTTTGATTCTTCTGCAAGTCCGTACCGAATTGCAACAATCTTATTTTCTCTTTTCTCAGTTCCTTCTCCAGGAAGGTACTCTTCTCCCTCGAAAATAACTTCTCCAGGGATTACTACTTTTCTGTCTGATTTTTCTTTTGTCATTTTATTTTATTCTTTTATCTCCTCTGTCATTGCCGAACCGTGAGTTACTGAATTCAGTTTGTCATAAAAGCCCATCACAAGTCCAGCAGGGATTCTTACGACTACTTCCAGGTCTCCGTTATTCAACCAGCTCTCTGTTTCTTTATAAGTGTTTAGTATCCCGTATGCCTTACCAGTATGGATTGCCGGAATGGTAACTTTTACTTTTTTTGTTTCTAATTTTATTGGAAGAACGACACTCAACTGTTCGATAATCTCGGTAATCTGATTTTCTATTGGAACATTTTTTATGTTAATGTGAGCTTCTTCAAGACAGCTAGTTATTCTTTGAGGAGTATGGGGGTTTCCAGTTTTAGGATCAACGGCATTTCTCGACAAGAAATCAACAACTTGTTTGATTCTGTTATCCTTAGCCTCTTCTCTGTACTCTTGAGTTAAAAGAATCTCTCCACTTTTTACTATTTTACTTGCAACAGCATTTACATCTTCTGTTCCAAAGGCTTCCAAAATTTCTTTCTCAGGAGCTTTAAATCCTTTCTTTGAATCTGTAAAAATTCTGTCAATTTCCAAAAAATCCACATTAGAAGACTCACCTTTTTTGAACTTTAATGCTTTGTCAAGATCAACAATAATCTCGAAATGTTTTCCGTGTTGTTTTATTCTCGCAGTTGTTTGAGTCATATTAATCATTTAGCAAAATCCTTTAATCCTTCTCCAATAATTCTTTTGATTTTTCCTTCTTCGCCCTTGATGTATGCAAGTTCGAACTGGTCCAGGTTAAAGTTTTTACCTTGAATTTCTTTGAATATATCTAATGCAATTTTCACACCTTTCTTTACATTAAGTTCAGGGCTATGTTTTTCTCTAAGTCTTTCTTTTATTTTTTCATCATTCTCTCCAATAGCATTTGCGTGATAAGAAAAATAATTTCCAGTTATATCGCTTGTGAAAAGTTCTGGTTTCTTGTCTTTAAGTCCTGCAATCATAAGAGAAACACCAAAAGGCCTTGCTCCCCCATATTGTGTGAACTGTTGTTTTATGTTTGCAATTTCTTTGATTATGAGTTCTGGTTCTATTGGAGAATCGTACGTTATTCTGTTTTGTTGTGAAATTAACTGTGCCCTTTCAATCAAAACTCTAGCATCAGAAACAATTCCTGCAACGCTTGAGATTATGTGTGAATCAATTTCATAAATTTTGTTTGCAGAAGATTCGACGATAAGTTTGTCTTTTATTCTTTTATCAGCAAGAATAAAAACCCCATCACTGCATGCCATTCCGATACTTGCACTTCCAAGCCTTACAGTTTTTTCTGCATACTCAACTTGAAGTAGATGTCCCTCAGGAGAAAACATTGTGGCAGTTCTATCATAGCCCATTGCTTGATGCTGCATGTCTATTGGCATGTCCATTTTGTATTTTAAGTTTAGAGAAGGTAATAATTTAAGTTCTCTGTTTATTATCTCGACTAAAAATAGAAAATTCCGGGATTTAAAAAGTTTTCGGACGAAAGCTTTTAGGCCTTTCTCAGCCCCTTCAAAGTCCCAGAAACCCTTTCAACAACGATTTTTTCAGGCCAAATAGCAAAACACGCCCTAACGCTATCTAAAGCCTCTCGATTTACAGAAATAACCGCGAAATCTTTTGAAGTTTTTACTCTTCCAAGCCCGATTTTTGACACGCCCAGAACACCAATCCCATCATAAATCGCCCTTTCAACATCGCTAATTTTGCCCTTCACAAGAAGATATCTCTTTTTCTCTCTCATCGTTGGCTTAAGGGACTTCATAACAAAAAGAAAGAAACAGATTTTATAATATTATTGCTTAGCAGTTCCATGCTCCGGGTTCATCAGACTCTCTATGTTTAGGTGTGCACTTTTCTTTGTAAACTTCTCTTGCGATTCTCACATCAAGAGGTGCAGTTTCAAAACTATCATCTATTGTGCCCCCATTTCTTCCTCTCTGAGACTCGTAATGTGCAACATATCCTCTCAAGAAATCCGTAGACTCTTTTTCAAATCTTACTCTATAATCTGCTTCTCTAATTTCCAAAGCAGAGGGCTCAAAACTCCCGCTTCTTGTTCCCATGAAATAAGGTTTTCTTTATTCTTTATAAAAATTATTGT
>JBBSYF010000005.1:2923-11359 GCA_038045405.1 Nanobdellota archaeon
CCGCTTCTTGTTCCCATGAAATAAGGTTTTCTTTATTCTTTATAAAAATTATTGTGATTGCGTCCAGTTAATATTTTTAAAGCACATTCCCCTCTATTTTTTATAAAATGGAAGTATGTACAATCGGCGGGTTTGAAGAAGTCGGAAAGAATATGACTGCAGTAAAGTTTGGAGAAGACGTTATAATTTTCGACGCAGGATATTACTTGCCTGCAATTATTGATATTCAAGAAGAAGAGGGGCGGCAACACGGAGCTCACACAGAATCAAAACTTAGAAGAATAGGTGCAATCCCAGATGATTTAGTTCTAGACAGATTAGGTTGGACAGACAAGGTTCGTGCGATTGTAATAGGACACGCACACTTAGACCATATTGGTGCGTTGCCTTACATAGCACACAGATATCCTAATGCAGAAATTATCGCAACACCTTTTACCATGGCTGTCATTGAAGGAATTCTTGCAGATGACAAGATAGTCTTGAAAAACCCAAGGAAAATAATTCATGCAGACACTTCTTACATAATAAAAGGAAAGACTGAAAACCTTCGTGCAGAATTTATACACACTACTCACTCGACAATACAATGTGTTTTAATTGCAATTCATTCTAAAGAAGGAGTGTTCTTCTATGCTCTTGATTTCAAACTTGACAATTTTCCCGTTATGGGTGATGCTCCAAGATACAACAAATTAAAAGAATTAGGAAACAAAGGGATAAAAGTCCTCGTCGTTGATTCTCTTTATTCTGGAACGGAAAGAAAAACTCCTAGTGAAAGAATTGCAAGGAATATGTTGGAAGATGCAATGTCTTCTGTAAGAGATAAAAATTCGGCATTTATCGTAACTACATTTTCTTCTCACATAGCCAGATTAAAAAGCATAGTGGATTTCGGAAATAAAACAAACAGAAAAATAGTTTTTCTCGGAAGAAGTCTTAACAAATATGTTTCTGCCGCAATTAAAGTTGGAATGTGCCCCTTCCAAAAAAATATAATAATTATGAAATACAGAAAGCAAGTTGATGCAATGCTTAAAAAAGTAGAAAAAGAAAGGGGAAAGTATCTTCTTGTTTGCACGGGACATCAAGCAGAACCCGGCTCAATACTTGACCGTATTTCTCGTGAAGAAACTCCCCTAAAATTAAGAGAAGGAGACAACGTTATTTTTTCTTCAAGCGTTATCCCAACTCCAGTAAACATCAACGCTCGTGACAAAATGGATAAAAAATTAAGAAAAAAAGGCGTAAGAATTCAAACAGATGTTCACGTTTCAGGACACGCAAGTCGTGAAGACCTTCGTGATTTACTTAAAATTTTAAAACCAAAACACATAATTCCTGCTCACGGAACTTTACAACAGGAAACTCCTATGATTGAACTTTCCTCCGAACTTGGATACAAATTTGGTGAAACTTCCCACCTGTCTTCAAATGGAAAAGTTTTGAAGTTTTAGAAATAATTTTTAAACTAATTTTACCTTGAGTTATCATGACTAAAGAGGACATAAGGGGTGGCTTGAGAATCGCGCTTTCTCATGGATCAACATTACAAGAAGCTATGATAAGTTTTTTCAATTCTGGTTATCTCAAGAAAGATATTGAAGATGCTGCTAGTGAATTAGACCAATTAGAGAAGTCTCAAAATCATCAAATCCCACAAACAAACTCAATACCAGTTCAAAAGTCAACAACTCAAAGATCAGAAGTACAAGAACTACAACCACCTTCACCTAAATCAGAATCTTCAAAATCAAGTGGGTGGACTGAACAAAAATTTGATGTTTCAGAGCAAGGGTACTCTCAAGAAGAAAAGCCTAAAGAGGAAAATTTTAAAGAAGAATACCAGCCTTTACAGAAACAACAGACGGTTCAGAAAGTGTCTAAATATGGTGGGAAACCAAGCCCCGTAGGAGCTGCAATTGTTTTCATACTTGTCTTTTTCCTTCTTTTTTTGGTTGGTATTTTAATTTCAGTTTTCCTTTTCAAAGACGAGCTAGCAGCATTTTTTAACAGTTTTTTATAGGTTAAATCACAATCATTTTTATATAGTTCTTATCTGCTTCTAAACTAATAGAAATAAATTGAAAATGGTAAAATTTGCGCACATTGCTGATGTTCATCTAGGGGGGTGGAAACAACAACCTCTTCAGGAACTGAATCTTCTTTCTTTCAAAAAAGCTATAGAAACATGCATAAAAGAGAAAGTAGAATTTGTCTTAATTGCGGGAGATTTATTCGATTCCGCCTTCCCCCCAATAGACATTTTGAAAGAAGCATTTGGAGAATTTAGAAAGTTAAAAGAGTCCGGAATTCCCTGTTTCCTTATAGCCGGTTCTCACGATTATTCTGTTTCGGGGAAAACTTTTTTAGATGTTCTTGAAAAAGCAGGATTCTGCAAAAACGTTGAGAGCCATGAAGAACGCGATGGAAAACTTATTCTTAATCCAACAATCTACAAAGGTGTTGCAATTTACGGTTACCCTGGAAAGACGTCAGGCCTTGAACTAAATGATTTGAGAAGGGCAGAATTTAATGAAACTCCTGGACTTTTCAAAATTTTCATGTTACATACAACTATTGACAAAGCAAAAGGAGATTTGCCTATAGATTCATTAGACACTTCGAAAGTCCCCTACGCAGATTATTATGCTTGTGGTCATCTTCATATAGAATTCCAGTATGAAAATTTTGTTTATCCTGGACCAGTTTTTCCAAACAATTTTCAAGAACTTGAAGATTTGGAATATGGCCGATTTTTGATTATAAACACTGATGCAGACCCCGGAATGCAGATGAAAAAAATAGTTCTTAAAATAAAAGACGTTGTTTCTTTAGATATAGAAGTAAAAAATGCGCTAACAGCAACAGAAAAGATAATCTCTGAACTTGAAAAAAAAGAGCTAAACGACAAAGTTGTCCTCCTCAGAATAAGGGGTGTTTTAGAAACTGGCAAAAACTCAGATATAAAATTCTTACAAATAGAAGAAGCAGTGAAAAAAAAGAACGCATATTTTTTGCTTAGAAATACTCACGATCTAGAAGTTCAAGAAACTGAAATTGACTTCAAGATAGAAGAAACAGACAATGTAGAAGAAGAAACAATAAAGGCATACTCTACACAAAACTTTTCCAACCTTAATGACTCAATACCTCAATTAATGAGCTCATTCTCAACGGAGAAGCAAGAAGGGGAAACTACCGAAAGTTTCACCTCAAGACTCATTGATGAAGCAAAAAAAATACTAAAATTTTAAAATAAAAACGGAGCAAAAAAATACTAAAATGACAAAAGGCTTAGCAAGATTGGCTGAATTAGAACACGCAAGGATATTGGAACAATCAGCAAGGTTTTCTATAGCAAGGGCAAATCAATACTCTACAGAACATGACTGGGTAAATGAAACCTATGCTCGCGCCCAGAGAGACTTAAGGAAAGCAGAAGAAATCCGAAGAGCAGACATCTCCGATTCAAACTCCAGTCCGTATGATCTTTCATAAAATGATAATTAAAAAAATAACACTAAAAAATATTAGAAGCTACGAAAATCAAGTCATCGACTTCCCCGAAGGTTCAACTCTTCTTTCTGGAGACATTGGTTCGGGAAAAACTTCAATTCTTCTCGGAATAGAGTTTGCTTTATTCGGTTTGCAGCCAGGACAAAGAGGAAATTCACTTCTTAAAAACGGAGAAAAAGAAGGAAGTGTTTTTATGGAGTTTGAAATTGAAGACAAAAAAATTGTTGTTGAAAGAAATCTCAAAAGAGGAAAAGCAATTTCTCAAGATTCATGCTCCATAACTATCGACGGTGATAAGCGTGATTTATCAGTTACGGAATTAAAGGATAAGATACTTGAACTCCTCAACTATCCTAAAGAATTTTCAAAAAAACAAAATCTACTATACAAATTTACAGTTTACACGCCTCAGGAAGAGATGAAACAGATAATTTTAGAAGACCCTGAAACAAGAACAAACACTTTAAGGTACGTTTTTGGAATAGACAAGTACAAAAAAATTCTTGAAAACACGTCAATTCTTGCTTCGAAACTAAGAGAAGAGAAAAGAATAAAGGAAGCAGTGGTTGAGAACATGGAACAGGACAAAACTGTTCTGATTTCAAAAGAAGAAGAGGTTGAAGCAAAACATTACAATCTTGTTTCAATAGAAAAAGAACTTTTCATAAAAAAGCAAGAGAGAAAAAAAATACAAGAAGAAAAAGAACAAATTCTTGAAAAGATTGACGAGAAAAGACGTTTGCAACAAGAAATAGAAAAAACAAAACTAGTAATTCTCAACAAAAAAGACACTATTGCTCATAATAATAAAACTGCAGAGCAACTTCAGACGCAGATAAATGTTCTTTCTATGATTAAATTTGACGAAAAAAACGTTGAAGAACTTGAATTACAAATAATTGTTTTAAAAAAGGAAAAAGAAAAACTTGGCGAAGAAAATTTAAAAATATCTTCAGAAATGCATTCGCTCACAGGAAAAAACCAAGAAAATGAAACAATCAGAAACAAAATAAGACATATTGAAATCTGTCCAACATGTTTACAAAATGTAGGCCCTGTTTATAGAAGTAATGTCATGAATAAACTTGATTCTGACATTTCAGGAAACCTTAAGAGAACAGAGGACCTTACCGTCGAGAAAAAGAGTGTTACTTCAAATATAAAGAAGGCAGACGAGCAAATTTCTTCTAAAGAGAAACAAATTAACGATTTAAGGATACTAAAAATAAAATTGCAAGAGATTGATGAAAAAAAGAAGAGACTTGACGAAATTTTAAAATCGAACGAAGTTATCCAAAAAGATTTAGAACTTCTAAACAGCCATGCAGAACTTTTGAACAAATCAATCTTTGACTTAAATAAATTCGATAATCTTTTCGAAGTTAAACAAAAACAATTTGAAGACTCTTTAAGGCAAGAAAGAAACGCTGAAATAAAAGTTGCAGAACTAAAGAAAGAGATTGAAGTGTTCTCCAGACAGATAGAAGAGTTGCGCGAAAGAATAAAAAAGACGGATGAAACTAAAAAAAGAATTGACAATCTCGTTAAAATTGAAGCCTGGCTCTCAAAAGACTTTACTTCACTTGTTTCCACGATTGAAAAAAATGTTATGATAAAACTTAAGGTTGAATTTTCTAAGTTATTCGCCAAATGGTTTTTGATGCTGGTTTCAGATGTTTTCGATGTGAGACTGGACGACGAGTTCACACCGATAATAGAACACCAAGACTATGAAATTGATTATTCTCACCTTTCGGGAGGCGAAAGAACAGCTATCGCCCTTGCATACAGGCTTTCTCTAAACCAGGTTGTGCATTCTCTTCTTAGCCAGGTTAAAACTCGGGATTTGGTTATTCTTGACGAACCAACAGATGGCTTTTCGGACCAACAACTTGACAAAATGAGGGACGTCCTTAACCAGATGGAAGTAAAACAGCTTATCATTGTCAGCCACGAACAAAAAATAGAAAGTTTTGTTGAGAATGTTATACGATTCCGAAAAGAGAATGGGATATCAAAGGTCGTCTCCGAAAACTTTATAAAATAAGATTATTTATGGTTTCTGGGTTATTCTGGTTATATTACACGAATGCAACTTATAACAAACCTAATAAGATTAAAATGGAAATGGACGCAGAACTAAAAAACTCTTTTTTGAAGACTGGAACTAGCTTGGTCAGTATGGTTTGTAAGGACGGAATAGTAATGGCTTCAGATAGGCAAGTAACTGGCGGAAGATCTTTAGTTGTAGACAAAGACTTCCAAAAAACAAACCCAATAAATGAGTACATAGTAATCTCTTGGGCTGGAAGCGTTTCAGGCGCGCAAAGATTATCAAAGGTAATAGCTGCAGAATTAAAACTCAAAGAATTAAGATCAAAGTCAAGACCAACAGTAAAAAGGTCTGCTAATCTTGTTGCTGCTCTCGCCTACTCTTCAATTAGACAGCCTTCAATGATGCCTGATGTTGTAAACACCTTTATCGGAGGTTTTAATGAAGATGACTCTTGCGAGTTATACTCCATCGGTGCTGATGGTTCTTTAATTCATGTAAAGGACTATGCTGCAGATGGTTCCGGAATGGTTTACATCCTTGGACTTCTTGAAAGACAGTACAAGAAAAACATGACTGTGGAGGAAGGCGCGAAACTTGCAGTTGAAGCAATAAAATCTTCAACACAAAGAGACGTTTACTCTGGACATGGTATTGACGTTTACGCAATCACCAAAGACGGAATAAAGAAGGTTGTTGATCAAGAAATACTTCCTGAATACAAAGACAAGAAATAATTTTTTATTAATAACAAAAAGAGTTTATTTTAAGATATAAAATGACAGATATTCTGAAGCATATAACCGAGAAGTTACGCGGAAACATAACAGAAGCGAATTTTGAAGGAGCGAACATTGTTCTTTACACAAACAACGAGAAATTCTTCAAAGAAGGCGAGAGCCAGATTAAAGAACTTGTTGACGAGTTGAAAAAAAGGATAGAACTTCGTGCCGACCAAAAAATCCTTTTAGAAGAAGAAAAAACGAAGGCAGAGATTCACAAAATCGTTCCTGAAGAAGCTGAAATAACAAACATCATTCTCGATTTCCATAGAAGCATTGTAATTGTAGAAGCAAAAAGACCCGGAATGGTTATTGGAAAGCAAGGAAGTATTCTTGATGAAATAAAAAAGAAGACATTATGGACACCACAAGTCCGAAGAAGCCCAGCAATAAAAAGTCAAATAACTGAAAGCATTCGTGAGGTTTTATATGCAAACAACAACTATCGAAGAAAATTCCTTAATGAAGTTGGAGAAAAAATCTACAAAGAATGGAATCCTGAGAAAGTCGAAGAGTGGGTTAGACTAACTTTCCTAGGAAGTGCGAGAGAAGTTGGAAGAAGTTGTTTGCTTCTTCAAACACCAAATTCTAAAATTCTTATTGACTGTGGAATAAACGTTGCAGGACATGGAAAAGACAAGTTCCCTTATTTTGACGTTCCAGAATTTGACATAAGGACAATTGATGCAGTTGTCTTAAGCCACGCACACTTAGACCACGTTGGACTTCTTCCTTATCTTTACAAAATGGGTTACAAAGGCCCAACTTACATGACTCATCCTACGATGGATGTTGCTGCTCTCCTTTCGTTAGACTTCATTGGTGTTGCATACAAACAAGCTGCAACCCCTTTGTTCAACTCTAAAGACATAAAAGAAATGGTAAAACACACAATCTGCTTAAATTTCAACGAGGTTACAGATATAGCCTCTGACGTGAGAATAACAATGTACAATTCCGGACACGCATTAGGAAGTGCAATGGTTCATTTCAACATCGGAAACGGACTTCATAACTTCCTCTACAGCGCTGACTACAAGTATACGAAAACTCGCCTTCTCGACCCTGCAGTAACTTCTTTCCCAAGAGTTGAGTCTGTTTTAACAGAAGCAACTTACGGTGCAAAGACAGATATCCTACCTCCCAGAATTGAGTCTGAAGACAAAATGATTGAAATAATAAACAGAACAATCGAGCGTGGGGGAAAAGTTATAATCCCGGAATTAGGTTTAGGACGAGCGCAAGAAACAATGTTAATTATTGAAGATGCAATAAAATCTGGAAAGATGAAAAAAATTCCCGTGTACATTGACGGAATGATTTGGGATATTAATGCAATTCATACTGCTTACCCTGACTTCTTAAGTGCCAAAGTAAGAGAAGCAATTTACAATGATGAAAATCCATTTGTCTCAGATATCTTTTCGCGTGTCGGTTCCTTCCAAGAAAGAAGAAAAGTAATCGAAGGTGGGCCTTGCGTTGTTTTAGCAACTTCCGGTATGTTGGTTGGCGGTGCATCTGTTGAATACTTCAAAGAATTTGCAGGAAATGAAAAAAACTCAATCTTATTTGTATGTTATCAGGGTGTTGGCTCTCTTGGAAGAAGCGTTCAGGAAGGAATGACTGAAACAAGAATGAACGTCGACGGCAGAGAAGAGTCTGTAAAAATAAACATGGAAGTAAACACAATTGCCGGCCTCAGTGCACACCCAGGAAGAAATGAAATCCTTTCATTCTTCAACAACATGCGTCCAAGACCAAAAAGAATTATGATAAATCACGGGGAAGTTTCAAAATGCCTTGACTTAGCCTCGGCCCTTTACAAACTCAATCATGTTGAAACAAACGTTCCTCGTATTTTGGAAACCTTGAGGCTTCGTTGATTTTTTTAATCTAACGCACAAAAGAAAATTGTTAACTATAAAACTTGAAACTTGATTTTTACCTCATTCAATTTGATTTAACTCAATGCGAGCCGGAGGCGAGCGATTAAATAAACTTAAAAGTCTCTTTTCACACATACAATCATGAAGCACAACGTAAAGATAACAGCAATTCTTCTTACAATGTTTGTTGTAAGCC
>JBBSYF010000005.1:11459-29190 GCA_038045405.1 Nanobdellota archaeon
ATGAAGCACAACGTAAAGATAACAGCAATTCTTCTTACAATGTTTGTTGTAAGCCAGTTCATCGGAATTTATGTCGTTAATCATTACCTTTCAGATGAAAATCCTCTGCCTTTCGGCATGGATTCTCCAAAAATAGAAAGTCAAGCAGATTATGTAAGTATCTTCCCAAGTATTATCATTGCTTTTGTTTTTGCAATTCTCCTCTTTCTTTTTCTTACGAAATTCAAAGTTGAGTTTGTCTTAAGAGTTTGGTTCTTTACTGTGGTTGTTATTGCTCTTTCAATATTTTTCTTTTCTTTAACAAGTAGCTTTGACAAAGTTCTTTACTCTATTCCAATAATAGCGACACTGATTGCTATTCCTTTGGCGGTCATAAAAATCTACGGAAGAAATTTTGTAGTTCATAATGCAACTGAACTTTTAATTTATCCCGGAATTGCAGCAGTCTTTGTTCCTTTTCTTAACGTTTGGACGATAATTGCTTTGTTAATAATAATCTCTGTTTATGATGCCTGGGCTGTTTGGCATTCAGGAATAATGCAAAAGATGGCAAAATACCAAATAAACCAATTGAAAATTTTCTCTGGATTTTTCATACCTTACGCTTCTAAGAAAGTAAAACAACAAATAGCAAACTGGAAAAAGACTCTTTCAAAATCGAAGCTTGCAAAAAAGAAAGTCAAAATAAGCGTCGCGATTCTCGGTGGTGGCGACGTTGTCTTTCCCATCATAACTGCAGGGGTTATGCTTAAAACATTGGGTCTTTACTCTGCCCTTTTAGTAGTTCTTGGAGCAACTCTCGGTCTAGGATACCTTTTCTTTGTATCCGAAAAGAAGAAATTCTATCCTGCAATGCCCTTCATAACTGCAGGAATTCTTGCCGGGATTTTGGCTAGTTACATTTTTCTATAATTGAAAAGAAAGACTTATATACTTGTTATAGTTAGTGCATAACATGGAAAAAACTACTATTCAAATAAGCTCTATAACACTTGAGAGAATGAAAAACCTGAAAAGTCACGATAGACAATCTTACGATGAACTTCTTAATAGTGTTCTTGATGACTTTGACGAAGAACCACTGAGTGAAGAAGAAATCCAAGAAATCCAAGTTGCCTTAGAGAATGTTAAAAAGGGTAAAGTAAAATCAATAGAGCAGGTAGCAAAAGAATTGGGTGTGAAACTTACCTAAAATGTATTTAGTGCAAATTGAAGAAGCTGCCGAAAATTTTCTTAAAAAATTGGACAAAAAAGAAAAGGATATGATTTTAAAGAAGATTTATTCCATAAGAGAAAACCCATTCAGGTTTCTCAAAAGACTTCAAGGAGATAAACTTTGGAGATTAAGAATTGCTGACTATCGAGCTTTAGTCGATGTTATAATCTCTTCTAATAAGATAATCGTTATTAAAATTGGTCATAGAAAGAATGTTTATGCCTAATTCTTGATAGTTCTCAAAGCACTGTTTCTGTTGTCACTTAACAAACACAACAAAACCACAACATTTAAATACTAGGATTTTATGGATTTTTTATGAGAAAGAATCTTAGGAATATTCTAATGGCAGGGGCAATTAGTCTAGCTAGCTTGCTTCCTACGCAAAAAGCCGAGGCACAAGGTAACGTATCCGGAAACGTTGAGTATATTCAGTCAGAAAAACCAGATAATTCTTATGCAAGATTACAAGGGTTTTACACTCTTCCTAAAGATGTGAAAGGATTTACCTTCCTAGAATTTTACAAAAACGGAAACGGCTACTTCGGAAAAACAACTCTTGATAAGGCAGTTGGTGAAGGATTTGGAGCAAGAGCAGTAGCTTACCATGCTAACGAGCCTTTGAAAAAAGCAGGGCTTGGAGTAACGAAGGTTGTTCCGCATCTTCCTAAAAATACATTTGCCAAGATAGGACTTATTCCCATTTGGGCTGGAAATAAAGGGAGAGCTATTGGAGATAAAGCATTAGCTCAATACTTTGCTAACGTGAATCTTCCTGCAGGCTTCAATTTGTCTAGCTTCGGTGATTGGGATTTAATCACAAAAGACAAAGGAATCCAATGGGAATACGGAGAAATCAACTTAGACAAAAAACTCAATGATGTTTTCACAATCGGTTACAATCCTGTCTTGTTCAATAAAGGCAACGCAGTTCCAAGATTAGAACACAGAGTTGTTGGCAGAGTGAACTTTGGAGGAAAAAAATAAAATGACAAAAAAAAGATTTTATAAGGAATTTGAATTTGGAGACAATTCTCTTACCCCTATTAGCAATTATTTAGGTAGTCGTTTTGATTTAAATGTTGCAGGGCGTATCCACTCTTCAAACAGAACTGATTACTGGAATAATCAAATAAAGGTGGAAGTTTATTATCCCTCTCTTAAAAGAGACGCTCGAGGAGTGCTTAGAATAAAAGAAGTAAGAGTTGTCGTTTCAAGCATTGATTCTAAGATTTTTAGTGATATGGTAAGAAATTTAGAGCAAATAACTAAACCAGAAGCTACTTTAACAAATTAAAATGACAAAACTAAAAAACATCATAATTGGAACCGCACTTGTTCTAACAACCGCAGGATGTTCTTCTCCAGATGGAGAAGCTCTTTATGGTGAATTTCACGGCAATGAAGTAGTAGTTCAAAAATCGGGAATTAATCAAAATAGCAGAGTCATAATAAGGTATGAACCTCGTTTGGATTTGAACTCTCGTTCCTTAGTAGGCTTGGATGCAGATGGGGATGGTGCTTATGAAGAAATAACATTGCAAGGGATAAGAGTTGAAAAATTAAAACAACTTAGCCCCCATATGCCAAAACACCCTATTGCGATTTATGCTAACTCAGACTCATTGAAAGCAGCATACAATAAAGTTCTAAAACAAAACGGGAGAAGAAGATAGAATGACAAACAGAATAGTAAAACCTTCATTTAGAAGAGAAGGAAATTTGATTACTTTAGAAGATGTTAGACTAATTTTTAAAGAAGAAAGAAACCCTGATCTTCCTATAAAATTGCTACAGGCAGATTATGGAAGAGGTTTCAGAATGGCAACAATTCCACAATTAGTTTCCTTAGTTTATTCTTTTTCTGAAAATCGTGAAGATTCAGAAGCAAGAGACTTAGCTCAAAAATTAAGAAGTTGTACTTTTGTGGGTAATACTGGAATTCTCTTTGATTACGATGGAATGTTTGTTAAAGATAAGCCTGAAATAGAAAATGAAAAAAGGTTTCGATTCCTCCCTAAGTTAGTTATGGATGCCGAAAAGCTAAAAAATATGCTCGGTTCACGTGAAGAGAGGGGAGTTGTATTTAGTGATGATGGAAAAATAAGATTCACTCCTTACGGATTCAAAGTCGGATCTCAGATACCTTCTGTTTTAGCAAAAAATTCTGGAGTGATTGCTATTGTGGGTTCTGAGGAAAATGCAGAAATGCTAGCACAAGCCTCAAGATACTACAAAATTAGTCCCGAATTTTTTTCTTATAACAGGTTACATATCTCTCCGCAAATAAGAATAGCTAATATTCACTCATGTAACTTTGGTGCTCACGTTACTCTTGATGCTATGGATAACGGTATTTGGGGAGACTCAGCAAAATACTCACATTCTTTTGGGGTTCGAGAGTTGAAACAAGGAGGAAAAACTAAAAATGCTCGTAAAAACAGAACTCATAAACAGAATTAAGGATTACTTTGACCTTAACATCTATGAAACAAAAGTCTGGCTAGCTTTGCTTGGAAAAGGCGTGGCTTCCGCAGGACAAATTGCAGTTATTTCTAACGTTCCTCGTTCTAGAACATACGACGTTCTTGAAAGCCTTGAAAAGAAAGGATTTGCAATCGTAAAAATAGGAAAGCCAGTAAAATACCTTGGAGTAAAACCACACATTATTCTTGAAAAATTAAAAAACAACGTCAGAAGCGATGCTGAAGACAGAATAGTTACACTTTCAAACATAAGAAGCACAGAAGAATTTCAAAAACTGGAAAGCATTTACAAAGAAGGCTTAAATCCAATAAAGCGTGAGGATTTATCTGCAGCAATCAAAGGAAAATCAAACATCACAAATTATCTTAAAGAAGTTTTAGAAAGCGCAGAAAAAGAAGTTATAATCTGCACCTCGGCTGAAGACGTCGCCTTCAAAATGAAACTTTTCCAGCAAACAATCGAAACTCTTAGAAAATCAAACATAAAAATCAAACTTGTGCTTTCTGGTGATGAAAAACTAATAAAGAAAATAGAGAACACGCTCGGTATAAAAATAAAAAAGATAAACATTGACACAAAACTTTTCATCGTGGACAGAAAAGAAATAATGTTCTACGTATCAAAAGACAGCAAACAAGAAGACGTTGCAATATGGCTTAACTCTGAACTTTTCGCAAATGCCTTCGCTGAACTTTTCGAAAAGGCCGTGGGGAGTGATTAAGAATGGCGTCTAGAGAAGACGATTTGTCGTCCGATGCAAGGAAAGTTCTTAACACTCTTTTCAGTATTTATAAAAGTCAAAGAAGGATGCCAACAAATTCCGGAATTGGTTTTGATTTGAAGTACCTTGACGAACAAATGCCTATCTATGAAAGTGGAATATCTTTGGAGAGGATGAAGTATCTTGTTGCAATTGATGAATTAAGGAAAAGAGGATGGGTAAGCTCTGTAGTGGGTGTTACTTCTGGAACCAGCCCATACGGAAATCACAATACTTTCTATTTTCTTGACACTTCGAGGTTTTCAGAAATCGAAAAGTTGGTTGGAGGCGACGAGTAAAAATGACAACTCGAACTGAAGCAACTGAAATCTCTGTAGGAATGAAAAATTCTCTGAGAGCACTTCTTGGACTACAAAGAAGCACGGAAGAACAAGATAGATATTTCCATGCAGCAGATATTTATGCTCAAAGACACAACCTCCCTTACACATGGAGCAATCCAATGTGGGAAAGAAAAGACCCTCCTGCAAACGTTCAGGAAACACAAGAATTTCTTGAAAGAGCACATGATGAAGGCTATTTAGAAAGAGCCATTATTGGTATTACTGGAATGAGCGAAAATTACAAAGGATTCAGAACAAAAGAAGATAAAATGTCCGAAATTGAAAATCTTGTCAGAGGAAACGATTAAAAATGAAAATAAAAATAAAGAAAATAGTTTCTCAAATAGTAGAAAAAGAAATTGATGTGGGCAGAAGGGGCGGAAGTATATTAGTAAGAACATCCTCTGATTATTACAGATTGGGCAAACTTGAAAAAGTTGTTAAAACACCAAAAAGCGACGATGTCTTTGGAAACAAAAATGAAGATTATTTGCTAAAATTTTTAGGAGAATCTTATAAATTATCTTTTTCTGACGGACAATTCCCTATTTTTATAAGAGTTAAACCAACAGATCAATTAGAGTCATACGCTCACGGCCCAGAATTCCTGAGTCTAAGATACGTGGATTCTGTTTATGTTGGATTTGATGAAATCACTTCCCATCTTGATTCTGTAGATGGCGGAAAATACAAATGTCATGCAGATGTGATAAGAAGAACCGCTAAAGGTAGAAGGAGAAGAAAATGACAAACGAAAACGAAATTATGGAACAGCTTGCGCAAGTTGAAGACGGAGATTTTGTTAGAATTCTTTATTCGAAGCAAGAAGACATAATCACAATGAGGGCAGGGTATGCACGAGGAATAAAAAACCATGAAGATTGTTCAACTACCTTCCACCTTTATGCTGATTACCATTCTCCTGAAAGTCAATTAATAAGGGTTAGACAAAACTTCTTTTTAGATATCAGAACTAACGAAATCCTTAAAATTCAGGTTCAAAAAAGAAGTTCTGAAGATGCAAAAAAGTTAGAAGGTTTGTTAGGCACAACAAACGACAAGAAATAATTCTCCTAATCTAAAAACATTTTTCTAAAATAAATCTAAAAAACCTTTAAACCTACAATGTACATCTCTTTAATCCTATCCATGTTTGAATTTTTCCAACGAACAATGAAATCTTTTAGTTTGAAATCTATTTTGTCCTGGGCGTAAACTCTTCCATTCTTTACGAAAGTCTTTTTATGACTTGCTTTGAACTTATCGACATTCTTTTTATCTTTAACTTCTGGGCCTTTAGAGATAATTTCTTTCTTTGATTTCACGACAAAGAAATACTTTGCTGTTTTTCCTTGATTATACTCGAATCCTTTATTTTTTATTTCAAAGTATCTTTCGATCTGTGTTGTTAAGTGATTGTAAAATTTTAGAAGTTTGCTTCCAGCAACGTCTCCTTCTTGTTTATTAGTTGTTGCTTCCAGCAACACAAAATCAAGGTTTTTCTTTTTAGCTTCTTGCCTTATTTTTTCAGTATCGGTCTTTTTTGTTTCAAAGGCTTCAATGCTTGGCCTTTTCAAAAAATTCTTACAATCTTTCTGAAACTTTTTGAAAGTCTCTTCCGAAAGCGCTGCAATAATATTCCTTTGTTTGTAAGTTGGGTCTATAAGAATTATCGGACTTCCAAGTTTAGCACCATTAACGTCCATCAAGATTTGGTTTTTCTTTTTATAGTGTTTTTCAGTGTCTATTATCAACTTACTTTTTTCATTAACTTTAGTCATTGCTTTAACAAAACTCTGAAAACTTTTGTAATGGTAAATTAAAAGTTCGAGCGCATATCCAGAAAATCCTTTTATGTAAGACTCTGCACCATAGCACCCTGTTGCATGACAAAATGCTTTAGCAATCTTTATTTCATCCAAAACCTTGCCCTTTATTTTCTTTTTTGCATAATTCACATGGAAGTAAGAAAGGTCTGTAACGTTTTCAGCTTCTTTCGGATGATTTATTTTCAAAACAGGAACAATTTCGAAGAACAAGTTTTTACCGACGACGATTTTGAAATAATCTCTTGAACCGTGAATCCTCTCGACTTTGTTCTTGCCATTAGCCTTTCCAATAATTTTTTCTGTTAAATCAGAAAGATTTTGCTTTAGGTATTTCTTGTCAAATCTTACGAAAATATCTATGTCATATCTGTCTTTTTTTATTATAGTGTTCTTCGCAAAACTCCCCCCGACAAAAATTTGTGCGTCAATTCTCAACCTTTTTTTATTTGTTTCTAACTCTTTAAGAAAAACTGCTAGCTTTATTTTTATCTCTTCAAGTTCTGTCTTGTTCGGACTTATGTTTTGGAGGACTTCTTTCAAAATTGAATTAACGTTGCCAACCATATTCAGAATAGTGCAAGAATGTTTATAAAATTAGCATTTAAACTCTAAATCTTACCTAACCACTCCAGTTTTAATCTGTCCAAAAACTCAACCATAAAATCGTGTCTTTCTTTAGCCAAGTTTCTTGCATATTCAGTATTCATTGAATCTTTTAGATTTAGCAGTTTTGTGTAAAAATGTCTTACGCCGGATGTAATCTGGCCGACAGAGTAATCTTCCCCAAGCTTGCTCATATCCTCCGGAGTTCCAAAAGGCTCATTTAACTTAGCCGTTGTAAAAAAACATCTTCCTATCCCTATAGCACCCATTGCGTCTAATCTATCTGCATCCTGAAGAATTTGACATTCTTTAGAAAATTTTTTACCAGCTTTCTTGAAATCATATTCCTCATGATTTCTTATTGCATCAATAACTGCTTCAAGACTACCACTATCGTTTGGAAAATTTAACGTCGTTAAGTCTGCTCTTATTTCCCTCATGGCTTCTTCACCAACATGATAAGCCCTTCCTTTAGAAGTACACCAATCGTGCATGTAAGAGGCTGTAGCAATAATTAATTTGTCTCCCCCTTCATGTTTTCTAATTTCTTCTGCCAGGTTAGCTACTCTTTCCACGTGAATAAATCCGTGTGCATCATCGTTGTTTGCTAGCTTTATCCTAGCCAATTTTTTAATTTTTTCAATCATAATTAATTTTTCTTAGCAAATTTAAAGTTTGTCGGGGTCTCTTATTTCTTTAAGCTCTTTCATGCTTGCACTAAGAGTTGAAGCCAAGTCAATTATGTACTTTCCTTCCTCAAGCTTGTAAATCAGTGGCCTGCCCTTCTTGAACAGCTTCGCAATATCGAGTTCAAACTTTCCCTCTCCTGTAATTCTTATCGATTCTATATCAAGTATAACCGGCGCCTGATCATCAGTGATGCCCGCCATGTCTCTTACATCCTTTTCGATAGACTTCCTTTGCGCAGTTGGGATTTCAATAAGGTTCTCTTTAACTTCACTCATCTGTTCGTCCTTTACATAGAAGAAAAATCGCCCCTTGCACTCTTTACATCCTTCAAGTATCTCTTTGCTTCCTACGGGGATTATTCTTGAACATTTAACACATTGATGCATTTCCTAATAATTTTCTCCATCATTATAAATTTATCTACGTTACATTAATTTTCCAGATTTTTTTCTATTTTCCTCTCTGGTTAACCACTGGAGATTCAAAGGAGAAAAAGCTTGTTTAACTTCTTCATGATTTGTAAGATCAAAAGTATGTAAAGGAATTATATGATCTATCTCAAAATTTTTTATATCTTCTGGAAAGGGCTTTAGGCTTTCAATTACTTCTTTCCATTCAATTCCATATTTCTTTGAACTAGCAATTTTCCCGGTTTTTGAATATTTTGTTAAAGCGTGATAAAACGAACGTCTGAGTCTTTCAGTAATCGCATATTTCATATCATTTTTTCTTCTTAGCCTATCTTTTTCATTTATTCTCAACCTAATGTTAGGTCTTCTTCCATAATCTTTCCAATATTTTGCTCTTTTATCTCTATGTCTTGTTACAGCCAGAATTCTGTGTCTTTCTCTCCATTCAGGATGAGTTCTTCTCCACTCTCTCGTAGTCTCCTTATTCTTTTCTTTTCTCTCAGGTCTTTGATTGTAGTTTCTGCTTTGGCAAAGAACCTTACAAAATATCTTTTGTTTGTTATCCGTTTCAAAATGATTATTACAAAACTTACATAATCTCACAAACATTATGAAATTAAAACACGGAAGTATTTATTTTTTTCTTTAAACTACTAATTCCATTCTCACTTCTTCAACAACAATTCAATCTTCTTAGGGTTTCTTTTTATTTCTTTCACTATTGTAGCTGGACCAACAATCGTTATCGCCCCTATATCTCCACCAGCAATTGCATTAACAAGATTCGTCCTGAACTTTCCAAAGAAACCAGAATTTCCATCACTCCCAATAACCGCCAGCTCTATTCCTTTGAAATTCTTCACATGATCTATCATTGCCATTGTGTCTTCTATAAGCCTCGTTTCTTCTTCAGGTTCAAGCCTGCCCTGAATTAATAGAATGTTATTAGAAAGAACTATCCCTAATATTTTTTTAATTCTCTGCGTACTATCCAACCCTCTTATTTCCGAATACGGCAGAAACTGAATAGAAAAACCCTTTATTTTACCTAAATTTTCCTTCACCATTGTCTTTTTATTGTATACTCTATTGTATATGTTGCAATATATACTTTTTAATCTTTATTTAATTTGTTTACTACTTAACCTTCTTTGCAAGTTTGAAAATAGATTCGTAAAATTCCTCCAAATTTTTTCCGTATCTAGCACTTATTCCCACAACATCATACTCGGGGAAAGCTGCCTCTATTTTCTTCAGGTTTGTCTTCCTCAAATCAATCTTATTTGCGACTATTAAAACAGGGATTTTTCTCGCAACGAGGTTTCCTATGATTGTTATATTAACTTGATTGTACGGGTTCTGGGTGCCATCTAGAACGATTACAACAACATCCATGTCATCTAACCACTTTATACTCTCAACAACGCCCTGCGTGGCTTCCTTAGCCCTTGTCTTTGCTTCTCCTCTCTTAAGTTTATACTTCAAAAAGTCTTCATAGTCTATTTTTGTTGCAATACCTGGTGTGTCAACTATCTTGAAAGTCATACTCTTACCTTTGTAGTTTATTTCGACTTTCTCTTTGAATTGAACTGTTCGCGTTTCATGGGGCACTTTACTAACGCTTCCTATCTCCTCTCCAGTAAAATCTTTACAAATCCTGTTTGCTAGACTTGTTTTTCCTGCGTTTGGAGGACCGTAGAATCCGAGCTTCAGCTCCCTTTTCTGACTAAATAAATTAGAAAATATCTTCTTGAAAAAATTCTTAAGTATATCTGCTACCATTTTAATTATATTAAATTCTATTAAGCGGACTTATTAAAGTTTTTTGTGGTCGCCTTGCATATTTTTTCCAGCGTTTCCGTCTCCAACTTTTCTTCTGAAAATGTTCAATATTGGAATTTCAAACATTCCCGTTCTTTCTCCAGCATACTTTTTCATCACGTAAGTTACCTGCTCTGAAGTCCACTTTGCCTTTTTCAGATTTTCTGCCATTTCTTTGTTCTTCATTCCTTTCTTTTTGGAATGGTGAACGTAGTTAACCATGTTGTATAGGTCGTTTCTGTTTTTGAAAAGATAATTTTCATATTTTATTCTGTACCATTCCTGAAGAATTATGTACACAACAAATGCTACAAGAAGTAAGAAAATAATCATTAAACCAAATATCATCCATTTTGGTTTTGCTTCCCCAGAAATATTTGCACCAGCATCCGTTAATGAAAGTCTACTGAAACTAGGAGATATGAATGCTGGAAGATTTGTGAAGTCAATATCAGATGTCGTGTAGAACGAAACTTTTTCCAACTTGCTTAAATCAACGTAAACATATTCTTGGTACTCGATCGCAACAACACCACTCTCAAACTTGAGATTTTCTAATTTTGGCATAATTAAGAAATAACTTCCAGATATGTCTCCCTTCTTTTTTACATTTAACTCAAACACTTTAACAACGGGTATCAATTCTCCGTCGTAATCTCCATTAAACTCTCTAAAGTTTATGTTTGAATCTATATTTTCCTGATTCCAAAGCAAGATAGCATTCGCATAACTCTCTTGTTTGTTAGTATCGTAGTCTCCTGCACCTGCTTTTTTTACAACATCTAAGTTTACATCTTTTCTTTCAGGAAGAAGAGGGATAGAATTAGCAACAATCCCTTCCGAAATTGAGTTTGGAAGAGTAAGGATTCCTAAAATCTCTCCTACTATCGAATTGTAATCTGCTTCTGTTTGCGCGGCATTAAACCTTGTTTCAATTTTCGTTATTTCTTTCGTCGCGTTATCAACTCCCAAAATAGACTTTATGCTCTGTTGAGAAAATAAATCGAATTCTGCTGTTTGTGCCTCAATTCTACCGACGCTATTCTTCATCGTTACCAATGTTGCGTTTATGAGGCTCTTTGGGGAGTTTACTTCTACGTCAAATGTTTTTGAAGAACTTAGTTCTTTAGAATCAACTGCAGTTACTTTAATCAAATACCTCCCCGTTGCGTTATAAGTATGTTCTATTATGTTTGTAGTGCTCATGCCAGTGATATTGTCTCCAAAGTCCCAGAAAAACTTTGTTACTGGAATTGAAGAATTTACAGAAACTCTAAAGTTGGTGGGGTATGCTGAAGCAGTGGACGTTGGACTCAACGAATTAATTCTTGGAACATCTGAAATGTTTACATCTTCGGAAAAGACATTATTTCCATTTAACTTTAATGAAAACTTGTAAGCCCCTCTTTTATCAGGAACTTTAAATCCTGCATCATCCAAATAAATGTTCTGGAATCCAGCGTTTACCCTTGCTGACGACTCACTTAAATCGTAAAACTTGTCATCAGTTACTGTTCCGGTTGTTTTTTGATAACTCATTGCTAAGCCCCTTACTGTTACCTGCTGATTTATTCCACTAATCTTTATAGGTACAACACACCCTGCCGCACATCCTGAAGATCCGTACTGCCTTAGAATATAATCATAGACTATTGTTCCAAAGTTTTTCCCGTTTGGCAGTGAGTTTGAAATTCTTAAACTTCCAACAGCATCAAATCCCTGTCCCTCTGCAAAAATTTCATATGCTGCAGGCATTCCATACGACGATGGGGGTAGTCCAACAAATCCGCACCCATTTGTAGGATTGCTGTTACCTCTTATTTTATAATTTCCTGTTCCAGAGGTAGAAGAAATACACACATAATACTCTCTTGGAGATGTAACCACATAATTAACGCTACACGAAACCTGCCCCAAGTCTGTTGTTGGATAAATAACACAGTTTGCAACTTCTCTGCTTCCGTCGAAAATAGAAGCCTTTAAAGTTCTATAACCATCAATCTTTTTTATCCATGTTCCTATAGTGAATCCTGGAGAAGCAGAAAGGTTTATCTTTTGACAATAAGGAGTGTCTGTTACTGAAAATTCTTCAAGCGTGTCACTTGGGTCGTAACATCCATAACTCCTTTGATCAGAACATCCTAAAACACTAACTTTATTGTTTGTCACATCTATTACCCCATCATTTAAGATGTCTATCTCTACCTGATTCTTACAGTTTGCAATTGCATCACTATCGAGAGTGAAGTTTATTGAATTAACCCTTGAAATGTCTCCGGTAAACTTTAATCCAAAGATTTTTGAGCCGTCCTCGCTAAGGCTAAACACTTTTGACAATGCGGCATTACTTGCATTGTAATCTGAAGAACAATCAACAGGAGAGCAAGAATAAACGCTTGAACTACTGTTTCTTAACAAATCAACTAATTTTATTGACTTACTTGCTGAATCTTGAAAAAGAGAATCTGATGGCTCGTTGCTAAAGCTCATGTTTACCCAACCTCTAATACTCTCGGATTGTCCATAAACTTTGTCTATTGAATTACTTTTATTTCCAACAACAAAACTAGCAGAAGCCACACTTGTAAATAAAACTACAAAAAGAAACAACATGAAAAAAGCCGATAAACAATTTCTCTCTTTCACCATCTTCACCTTATGAAACTAAAAGATATTTATAAATATTCTCAAATTTCATTTATTAAGGTTATTCATTAAGGAACTTCACAATTCTTATCGTAAAAACAAAGGGTAGGATTAGCACTAGCCCCATAATCATAAAAGATATGTGTGTAAGCTCTATCACATCATTAAATCCCATTTATCTTCTCTTTTTCTTTCCAGAACTCTTTACTCTCTTGAGTTTTCTCATCGACAAAGCCCAGTAAACCAATGCAATGACAACAAGAACAGAAATTATACTATAAGTGCTTACAAAAGGAAGTGCTATTTGCGCTGGGCATTCAATTGTCTTTGAACCATCAACACATTTTGCTTGTAGTCCGTTAACATCATCTGCAGCTGTTTTTCCCGTTGCAAATGTCCACACTGCAGTCCAACTGAATGCCAAAAATCCGTCGTCATCACAAGTATCTGCACCGCCTTGAGTGATTGCACAAAGTCCAACAGAACCTCCCGTTCCAGTTTCATCTACGTTTGCATTACATGCATTTGTACCAGAGTTCCAAGAACAACTGCATGATACTCCGGGAGCGCTGCAATTAATATCGCTTGGAACACTGTTCTCAGCAACACCACATGCATCAAGAGTACAAGATGTTAAACCCGCATAATCCCCACAAGTAGCTACCGAAGCACATGCTAAAGCGTTTGCTTGTGCAACAGTAAGAAGTTGATTCGATGCAGTTCCGCTTGACTTGTTTGTTGAACCAGCTACACTCGCAGTGAAATAGTATTCAGGGTCTCCTTGGGTTAATCCATCATCCATCCATTCTGCAGTCCATGCGCCTGTTGCTCTATTACTTGAAAATACTACATTGACAGGATGGTTTTGAGCCGGAACATCAGTCCCTACAGCATCGTACTCAAATACTTTGAGTGAAACAGTTTTTCCGCTACAATTTACTCCGTCGACAATCAAGCTCACTATACTACCTGAAGTTGTGTTAAAGTTAGTCCACGTTGCTGATGTCATAACACATTCTCCTGCGGGAGGAGCACAAGAATTTGTTGTACATGTTAAGCTACACGTTGCTGGACACGAACCTCTAGCACTTCCAGTGTCACATTGCTCATTTAAATTCTTTTGTCCGTCCCCACAAACTCCTCCTGAAGGATATGAAACGCAATTATTGGTATTGAATGTACAGTTTTGTGAAGGATTCACAGCCGAAGCAGGATAACATCCTATTTGCCCGCTCTGGTATCCCAAAGTCTGACATGTAGTTCCATTGTAATTCGTTCCGTCGCATTGCTCGGGAGGTGATGTTATAAAATTATCGCCACAATATTTTGCATTTGCTGTATTGTTCGTCCACTGGCACGATGTACTACAATAAGTACAGTATAAATCTCCGTAATTTAGTGTACAAACATCCCCGTTATTTGGTGAAGGCGTTGATGAATTTCCCCAATCACATGTTTCCGTTGCTGCCCCAGAATTATCTGTAACTCCATTTCCACAAAGGAGAGTAGCTGCTGGACAATCTACGGAACAACTTGTTGAATTTTCTCCATTAGTACAATAGTTATCTCCGCATACTGGATTGACTGTGAATGTCAGGTTTGAAGTTGTACTTCCTCCAGACCCTGTACACGTCGTAGAATAGGTAACTGTTGACTGGTCAGGTGCTGGTCCTGCTAACCCTGAACCACTTGTTGCTGTGCTCGAAGTCCACGAAGCACTGCATGAAGTTGCATTTGTAGAATTCCATTGTAATGGTTTATATGTTCCGTAGCTAACATTGGTTGTTGAATATCCCGGTAAAACGCTCAAGGAAACCGTCGGAGGAGTAGCACCTCTCTTTACATAAATGGTTGCCTGAGCATCAGAATATCCCTGTGCTGCTCCAATAAATGCTTGGAAAGTATAATCTGCTCCAGCATTTAATCCTGAAACAGTCCACATGCCGCCGCTGTTACCTATGACTTGTGTCCCCTGCCATCCATTGCTAAAAGGGTATGATACTTTTTCTAAGATTCTACCCTCTTCAATATATTCAGCAGGTTCTATTGTAATTTTAAGACTTGTTGTAGTAGTATAAAGAGTGACTGCTGGAGTATCACTTAACAAACTTGCGGAGTTCCCTGTACTAATATCTTGTATCGTAAAAGTAAATCTATCAACTGCAAAAACTGGCTGTACGAATAAGAATAAAGAAATTATTGTGAAAAGAATAATTAACGCAATCTTTCTATTAAACTGCTTCTTTGCTACAACTTTTTTTTCACTAAAGAACTTTTCCGACCCCATTTTATCTTTATTTATAGGGAAAGCATTTTATAAATATTCTGTTTTTGTCTTAACTTTAAGCGTGAATATTTAAAGAACATAAACTAATCTTAGATATGGAGATAGTTTTTGTCAGGCATACTGAAAAGGAGGAGATGGGGGAAGACCCATTTCTTACGAAAAAAGGTATTAAACAGGCAAAACATCTCGCTAGTAGGTTTAAAAAAGAGGATTTTAACGAATTTTATTGCAGTGACTTGAACAGGGCGAAGCAGACTGCAGAAATCGTTTCTAAAACTATTAGAATAAAACCAAAGAGAGAAGCATCTCTTAACGAATTCAGGGCTGAAACATTAAGGAAGAACAAACCTGAATGGAACAAAGAAGAAAGAATACACTACAGCAGATTAGTTTCATTTCTTAAAAAAATAACCAAAAGACCAGATGACAAAAAATCTATTTTAATAATTGCCCATGGGGTGACAAATAGAATAATACTCTCTTACTTTATGGGTTTAAATCACAAAAAAATTACCCCCTTTAGACAATCCGAAGGAGGAATTAATAATATTTATTGGACTGAAAAATTTAGAAATTGGAGATTAAAAATCTGGAATGATAACAATCACATACCTGAAAAGCTGAGGTATAATAGACTCGAGGTTCCCTAAAATTATTTTTACAGAAAAGAACAAGGTGTGACACTTTTTATTTCTAAGATATAATCAAATCCTTTGTTGACAAAGTAATTACTGTCTTTAGAATTATTTTTAATTTCTTTTATACCCAAATTAAAAAATTTCCCCTTTAATGGTAAGATGTTTATGGTGAAAACTTGGTTACCTAATTTTTCAGAGAGAATTCTCCCTGTAGGTATAATACTTATTCCGGGAAGGTTAACTACTTCTTTAGATGCGTGAATATTCCCCAAAATCACGAACGTCTTTTTATTCTTTGAGGACTTAATAATATTGTCTGCTAAACCCTCCTCTTTCTCTTTCTGGCTATTTGCAGAGGGGTCAATACAGAAGATTTTAATTCTTTTCTTGTTCCTCAGATTAACTTCACAGATGTCTCTTATTAAATTAAGATACTCTAGGCTATTTCTGCCGTCGGGACTATCATTTTTTGAAAAGAATGGAATGGTTTTCAGTAAGTTTTCATCACCGGTTTTCATAAATAAAGAAATACTATTCTGAAATTCTACTGGAATCTCTAAACACAAGTTAAAATCTTCCTTTGCCGACATTTCAACAAAAAGTCGTGACAGTAATTCCGGAATTTCTTTCGTTCCGTGAATTTCTCCAAATAGAACTAAAGCCTTATTTTTTATTTTTGAAATTATTTTCCAAATCATTCTATTAAGTTTTCAGAGACCTCTCTAGTTAAATTATATCCCGACTGTTCTTCAAGCCATAACCACTGTCCGTTTGGGTTCAATTCTAAAAAGCAATGCCTGCCTTCTTTAGAATAAATGAAATCAAATGCTCCAAAATGTAGTCCGTAGTGTGTAAGCATACTTGAGCAAAAATTTGCTACATGTTCAGGAATCTCTATATGTTCGTACCTAACATTTTCAAAGTCATATTTTCTATAATCAATCTTTGAAACTTCTGAATCCTGAGAGTGTATAGCAATCCCTGTTACTGTTTTATCTGTTGCAACTATTCTGATTTCAAATTCTTTGTCAATGTACTCTTGGAATAGGGAGGGATGACTAGAAACAAGAGAAGCGTTCTTCATCTGTTCACTTCCTACCTTATTAGTGTATATGACTTTATTCCCTTCAGTTGTTCTAATAACGGCTCCTTTTTGCAGCTTGAAACAGATATTACCCCCATGTTTTTCGTAGAAATCCTCTAGATTAGATGGATTGTTGGTGACAATCGTATCTGGTACATACACACCGTTCTCTATCGCAAATTTAATTTGGTCGAGTTTACTACTTGCATAAAAATGGTTTTGAGGACGGTTAACCACCTTTCCCTTATGGGCCATTAATAAACCATCCCATGTTTTTTCACATTCGTCAGTCACTAAGTCTTGTAAATCTTTTGGCATACCTTTATTTCTATCTGGGACCATGATTCTCCTATTCCAGATGTTCCAAGAAGGAGTTAGCTCTATGACCTTTTCTCCGTTGCTGATAGTGTAAATCAAACCTTCAGACGAAAAATTTATCTTGTAATCTTTTAATAACCTTTCAGTTATAACTGTAAAATTTTCCACACCTAACTGATTTAAGTAATTACGTACAGAAGAGGCGTGAGAGTCATCCGAGTGAGTAAGAATTAAAACTTTTCTTTTCATCTTCATTTAAAGCCGAAAGACTCTACCAGTCATCTATAGTCGGGATGCCTCGCCAAGTACAAACAGACGCTGTAAGCCCAACCCGCATTTCTGTTGGTTTCTCGAGATACATCTCAGCAAAAGTAGAGTAACCTGTGTCTCTCGTTGCATTGCCAGAATACTCCCTTCTTTCTCGGACGTCCCTAAATCCTGTTCTTTCAGCAGTTCTTTCTAACGCTTCTACCATAGTTCTTCAGCGAGCCTGAACTATTTAAAGATTATTATACACTCAAAAATCGAATTTTATCTCCCTGTAGTGTATAGGTTCATGACATATGTCACCCCCTAAAACAATCTTCTAAAATCAAAA
>JBBSYF010000006.1:0-2383 GCA_038045405.1 Nanobdellota archaeon
TTCACCTGCGAACTAATTTTCGGTGCTAGTGACATATGTCTGTTGCTTGCACACTATCATAGCACGATTAGTATTTAGAAAGTCAGCTAATTTTCTCCAGCTTACTTTGGAAACTTTCGCTCTATCAAAGAACTCCTTTCTATCTTTACTATTCAAAAAATATATTCTTTTCACAGAGTTTATAACACACCCTCACTTAAATACTTTGTGTTCTTGTACTACTAATACAAATACTATAAGCTTCCGCTGGGAATCGAACCCAGGACCCCCGCATTACGAGTGCGGTACTCTTACCTACTGAGCTACGGAAGCAACTATCTTTGAACTACTGAAACTTATCCTTTCATTAAGAAACCAGATTATAAAAGTTTTGCACTATAGGCATGCTAGAAATTAGAAATCTCCTTCCAAGTAAAACTAACCAAAGGCTCTTTAGATACAAAAAAAATTAAATTTATCCAAAAAGAGCCGACAATCCTTCAGCTGCGGCTGCATGCTTCTCTTCAGCCTTTTCTTCAGTCTTTGCTTCATGTTTGTCTGCATGTCCAGCATGACCTCCAGCAGGAGCAGCAGCAACTAGACTGGCACTTTCAAGTTCTTTGTCGATGTCAACACCCTTAAGGCTCGCTATAAGAGACTTGATCTGAGCTTCGTTGACGTGTCCACCGGCAGCTGTTACAACTTTGTTCATGTGCTCTTCATTAACTTCTTTTCCAAGTTTGTGTAGCAAAAGCGCAGCATATACGTTTTCCATTTTATTTATCCTCCGAGTTTGATTTATTTGCTTCTGAATTTTCTTCTTTATGTTCGGAAGTTGCATGTGGTGCGTGTTTGCTGACAATAGCTTCCATTGCCAACTCTTGCCTTCCTGCTTTCTGTATCAAAAACTTAATTGTTTCCGAAGAAGCATAACCAATTGCAACTGCAAAAGGAAGTGCTTTCGCGAAAGCAGATTTCATTTCATTGACCGCTCCGTCCCTGTCTATTCTAATTTCAGAATAAACCTTCTTTTCTTTTGTGTCTAATGCAGCCAGAGGAACAAATCCTATAGTGAATGGTTTTATTCCAAGCTTACTCATAACGTCCGCAGCAGCAGCCGAAATCTTTTCACCCTTCTTTGTTACGACTTTTGGTTCCTTTATACTTATTTTCCCTTTGTCTATTTGAATCTGAATTCCAAGAGCACCAAGTTCGCTTATTGCAGGTCCAGGAACTAAGTCTGTTGGACCCGCCGGAATTTCTATGTCTGCTGGAGCTTCTTGCCCTGTTTTTGCTTTTGCAGGACTTCTTTTATTCACTAACTCAGACGCAAGGTCGAAAGCATCCATATCAGAAAATAAAACAGCAGTACTCTCTTCAATCATTTCTTTAAATTCTTCTGCAGATTTTTCTTTAAGAGAATCCAACATCCTAAAGATAATACTCTTCTTTGGAACTTTAACAACAGCTTTTCCTCTTAATTTTTTCGAGATTTCTTGATATTGAGACAAAGGAATATTTTTTATGGAAGCAACAAGTATTGTCCTGCTTTCTTTTGCTAATTTTGTAATTTCTGAAAGTCCTTCAATCTTTTTCTTAGAAACGTGGGTTTTGTGAGCTGCTTTGGTTTTCATTTTCTGTTTTTGCCTTTTTGTTTATCTTATCTTGACTTTTTGAGGTTTAGTCATTGTGAATTTTACTTCAATATTTTTTACATTTTCAACTTCTTTGGGTAGTATCTTCAAAACCGCATTGTAAACACTAAATATATTTTCAATAATTTCAGAATCCTTCATACTTTGTTTTCCAATAGCTAACTTAATGCTTGGTTCTTTGATTCTTATTTTTACACTATTTTCAACTTTTTTCTTAATCTCTTCTATTTCTTTCGCGTTTGCATCCATTACAATTCCTAATTGTGGCGACGGCATTTTACCCGCAGGTCCAAGAACTTTTCCAAACGTTGTAGCTACTCTTGGCATCACGCTCGCTTGAGCAATAAAGAAATCGAATCTTTTAACAAGATTTTTCAACTCTTTTTTATCGCTATACCTTTTGAACTGTTCCGGCGTTATTGTTTCAACATTTTCGTTCTTCACTTCAAGAAACGCACATATTTTTTTGTCCTTTATCTTAAAAGGAACGTTAACGAAAAGGTTTACTTGATTTTTCTTTTGATCAAATTTCTGGAGATTGATGATTAAGTCCGCTGTCTGGTTAAATTTCCTTTCTTCTCCCTTTCTCAATTCAACTAAAGCTTTTTCTAAATCTTTCTTTATATCCATTTTCTGTTTTACCTCCTACATTATGCGCCTAAAGCATAGAATCTATCTTCTGGCGATGTAGTTATGCGGTATTTTCTCAACTAAAGATAGTTTATAAATCTTATCACAACAATTATTAT
>JBBSYF010000007.1:0-1988 GCA_038045405.1 Nanobdellota archaeon
ACTTATAGCTTTATCCCCACAGCAAGCTGTGGGGTATTAGGAAAGAATAAAATTTGCATATCAAAATGTCCGAAAAATTTACTTTTAATGTGTACTCTTACAAAAGATTAGATGGCAGAAAAGGTTACCTGGCCTTTTCAGAAGATGAAGATATATCTTTGTCCAAATCTTTACAGGAATTGTTAGAATTGAGGCCAGTATCATCTTATACCGGATTTTCAATTAACAAAAAACTTCCAATTTTAAGGGCAGTAATGCACCATCAAGGAAGCAGAAAAGATTTAAAGTCAAAAATTGAAAGAATTATTGAAGCTTAATAAAAAACAAAAATGAAAACATTAACAAAAATTTTGCTTGTAGGAAGTGTTCTCTTAGCCGGATGCGACTCCAATCGGAGAAGTTATGCTACACTAACTGCAGAAGACTTTGAAAAAGCAGAATGGATAAGCGTTCCTTACAAAGGAGAGATATGGAGCAGTTATCTTGGGGAAGATATTGTAACGGAGAAACTAACTTGGCTATTTATGAAAAAATGGTTGCGCAGAAAAATGGTTTTGAGTATTTAACAAAAAATGGAAAAAGATATATAATAAGAGTTAAGGGTAAAGAAATTTTGCTTCCGGATTTGGACAAGAGCTGTTATGTTATTAATAACAGAGAAATTGTAGAATGCAAAAGAAACAATCAAAATAGAAGTTATATTGCAGAAGAAGATTCTGACGTAAAGTAATCTTTTCCATTTGTAGTATTTCTCACGATAAACGAAAAGGCAACGCTTAAAAACTATTTCTCTTATCTTAATTTATGAACAAAAACCTTCCAGAGATTAATGTTGGCGTAGTTGGACACATTGACCACGGAAAAACAACACTTCTCGGTAAGCTCACTGGAAAGTTCACAGACACCCATTCAGAAGAACTTAGACGTGGAATTACCATCAAACTGGGATATACTGAAATTACAATTTACAAATGCGGTTCAATTTTTACAAACAAAGATACTTTTGAAGGAAAGACTTGTACTCCTTTGAGATATGTTAGTTTCATAGACGCTCCGGGACACGAAATGCTCATGGCAACAATGCTTTCTGGAGCAGCAATCATAGATGCTGCAATTCTTGTTGTAGCAGCAAATGAAGGGATAAAACCTCAAACGAGAGAACATTTCATAGCCCTTCAAGCAAAGGGAATAAAAAACGTAATCATTGTTCAAAACAAGATAGATCTTGTTAGCAAAGAAGAATCTCTCAAGAATTATAAAGATATCAAAAACTTCTTGAAGGGAACTTTTGCAGAGAACGCACCAATAATTCCAGTTTCAGCCCAGCAGGAAATAAATCTTGATAAAATATTTGAAGAGCTTGCAAAAATAGAAATCCCGCATAGAGATAGTAAAGCAGATCCTATTTTTATGGTTGCAAGAAGCTTTGACATAAATAGACCAGGAACACCTGTTTCTGAACTTCATGGTGGTGTCTTGGGCGGCATCTTGAAAAAAGGAACTCTCCATGTTGGAGAAGAAATTGAGATAAAACCAGGAATGAATGTAAAGAAACCACATGGAAAAACAGAATACAAGACATTAACCGCTAAAATTTTATCAATGCAAAAAGGAAATGAATCTTTTGAAGAAGTTGGCCCAGGTATAAGTCTTTCAATCGAAACATCTCTGGATCCTTTTCTTACCAAGGCCGATTTTCTTACTGGTTGTATGGTCTCAACAAAGGGAAAACTTCCAGAAATCACACACACTATCAAACTAAAATCAAAGTTCTTCGGAGAAACTTTCGGTTTAAAAGACCAAAAGAAGATAGAGCCAATAAAAACAAAGGAGTTACTTATGCTGAGTATTAACACAACAATAACTGTTGGTGTTGTCGAAAAAATATCTGGAGACGAGATAGAATTAAGCTTAAACATTCCTGTCGTTACATTAAAGGGTGACAAAGCAGGAATAGCAAGAAATATTGACGGACACTGGAGATTAAT
>JBBSYF010000008.1:0-1759 GCA_038045405.1 Nanobdellota archaeon
TTCATCAGCGAACTAATTTTCGGTAGCCTGGTGACATATGTCACAGTCTTACACACAAAAAATATAAAAGTATCTCTTAGCTATAAAATGATATGGGTTATGAATCTGAAATTATAATAGGAGTTATTCTAGGAACAATTATACTCATTATGATTATATCATTTATCTTCGAAAGATTATTTCCTAAGAGTAAAATATCAGAAAAGTTAGAGAAATTAGCATATTGGATTAGAGATAGTGTTGCAATTTAGGATTAATCCTATTTCTTCATAGCAGTAGAAGCAGGAGAGATAAAGATTATTGTATCTCCTCTTAAGAAAGTAAGCCCAAGGTTTCTTGTTATAACGCCCTTTTCCATTTCTTTGATGTTATCAAGAACAAGGTTTATGTGAATGTCAAATGCAAGAAGAGTTCCTACGAACTGTTTGTCTCCTTTTAAGTGCACAAGAATCTCTTTTCCTTTTGAGTTGTTTAAAAGATCCAAAGGCCTCTCTATTCCGTTAACCATATTTTATCTTCTTTAAAGTTGTTTATAAATTCTTCGGTTCTTTTGAAGAAGTTATAGGCCAAGCCGAAAGATAAACAGTGATGTCTATGAACATTTCTGTAAATTCGCGCAAGATAGCAATTCCCAGACAGAAACTTATTTAAACTAAAATTTTCCTCTTCTGATATAAGATTGCTTATTAAATAGGTATATTAAAAAACAAAATGAATTTAGGGAAAAAAACTTCTGGGGGAAGGTATCACAAGTCTAGAAAGAAGAAGCTTTACGAGCTTCCAGGACAGAAAAGAACAGTAAGACTTGGCGAAGATAAGAGAAAAACAATAAAGACTATGGGTGGAAGTAAAAAAACTTTTTTATTTAAAGTTAAACAAATTAATGTTCTAGTTTCTGGAAAAATAAAGAGAGTTGAAATAAAAAACGTTATAGAAACACCTTCAAACAGATTCTTAGCAAGACAAAATGTTCTTACAAAGGGAACTATTGTTGAAACTGAACTCGGAAAAGCAAAAGTAACAAACCGCCCGGGACAAGAAGGCGCAGTTAATGGCGTTCTTCTAAAATAAGTTTAAGATAGTTCATGTAAAGATTTCTTAAAAGTTAATCAAAAGTTGTCGTCTATTGAAATATGCCTTGCACATTTTTGTGCATCTTGCACAATCAAGGTAGAAGTTGCACAATTATCTCTTAAAGTTTCTCATAGATAATTTCTAAAAAAAGAGCATGATGAAAATAATGAAAAGGAGTTCTATCAATAAATTTTGGATGTATTTTTGTTAAGAAATTAAAAAGAGCCACTTTAGCTTTGTAGTAGAACCATCTGGTCGGATTTGCTTTGAAACGGATACTTAAGACTTTTCCTTTTATTGCAGAATCAAAATCTTCACTATCAATCAAATCTAAAAGAGTAATTACCCAGTATTCTTTTTTATGGTCAATACTATCCCATACTCCTCTGCCATAGGGAACTATAACACAAATCTTTCCGCCAACTTTTGTTATTCTAAAAATCTCTTCCATTACTTTTAATGGGTCTTTCATGTGTTCTAAGGTATTTTCAAATAGAACATAGTCATAAGTATTACTCTTTATCTTTAGAGGTTTTTCCAAATCCATAATTACATTAGCCCCAAATTTTCTATGATTGTCCAAATTATCCCAACCCTTCAAGACTTTTCTTCCAGAGCCGATGTTGATTCTTTTAGTCATGATGTGATATTATGGCATGTTCTTTTTAAGTTTTGCTATCTTTTT
>JBBSYF010000009.1:0-17090 GCA_038045405.1 Nanobdellota archaeon
TCATTTTCTTTTTCTCTGTCTTATTTTTTTAACTATGAAGAAGATTAAAGTAATCAATAGATAAACAGCAAACGGAACAAGAATTATCATCAACAAAACCAAGATTATGACGCCTGAAAAATCATTGCTGTTTTTTACATAGGAACCCCACGAAAATATGATCAAGAGGAAAAATAATCCAATACCTACCCAAAACCATTTTCCTATCTTGGACATTATTTCTTTTAATTTAGAGTTCATTTTGCTCCTGTTTTTTTGAATTTAGCAATGAAAAATCCCTCTGTGTTGTTATCTTGGGGATAGACTCTACAAGCATGTTTTACACCAGAATCGTACTTTTTATCGACCCAGCTGCTTAGGCCTGGACGGCACTTAAATGGAAGTGTAATTTTTTCTATTTTCATATTTGGAAATTCTTTTAATATGAAATCTACTATTGCTTCATTTTCTTCTGGAGAGTGGGTGCATGTTGAGTAAACCAATTCTCCTTCAGGCTTAAGAATTTCAATTGCTGCTTCCACAAGATGCTTTTGTATCTTTGAAAGTTTTTTTACAGTGTGAATACTCCACATTACTGCTGTCTTTGGAGTGCTTCTTAATGTTCCTTCTCCAGAACAAGGGGCATCAATAAGAATTTTGTCAAATTCAAATCCTTCTTGCTTTAAGCGATTGCAAAAAGAAGTACCTTCTCTTTTTGTTATTATCGCGTTTGAGACTCCACAACGCTCTGTATTAGAAGCGAGAATTTTTAACCTTCCGAGGCTGATTTCATTTGCAATTATTGTTCCTTTATTTTCCATCTTCGAAGCCATCTGTGTTGTTTTTGAACCGGGAGAAGCGCAAAGATCAAGAACAGTTTCTCCTGGCTGAGGATTTAATGCAATAGAAGGAAGCATACTCGCAATTTCTTGAACATAATAATAACCTAACATATGTTCTAAGGCACGCCCGAGTTCTCCAGGTTTAAGTTCGTTTTCAACAATCATTATTTCTGGATTTTCATGGAAAGGTTGAGAAATTTCCCATCCTTTTTCTTCAAGCCTTTTTTTCAAATCTTCCGGAGAGATTTTAAGAGTGTTGCATCTTATTGAACGAACGGGTTCTACTCCTAAAACTCTGAGGTATTCTTCAAGGTCTTTTTCATTGTTGAAAATTTTCTTCATTCTTTCAAGAAACAATGGCTTTAGTTCTAAAGGTGGTCTCATTTTAATTTTGTTTTTCAAAAGTCTCCTAGCTTCATCTGTTTCTTTCCGTCTATAATTTCATTAACGTCTACGCCGAAGACTTGGAAAATATTTTCTGCTGCTGGAAGAACTTGCTTGTTAAGATAGTAACCTATATCATACTCTCCCTTTTCATCGGCGAGGTTTACTCTTTCTCTGACTAACTTCTTTTTCTCTCCTTCCTTGGGTTGTGCTATATAGTACTCTATTAAATTTCCTGTCGTAATCGGGAGCTGTTTTTCTTGCATCTTTCTTGCTGCAATAACGTGCGGCGTTATGTTCTTGTACTCTGAAAGAGGTTTTTGTAACATTGTTTTTATGACTAATTCTTCCCTGTCTATTTTCCTTTCCTTTATTTTTCTGATTATGTCTTTAAGATATTCTAAAGCCTTTTTTTCATTTCCCTCATCAAGAACAAGTCTTATTATTTTATTCTGAGTTTCTCTTGCAAGAGGGCACCAGTCCCGCCTTACGGTTTCAAAGCCTCGAATTTTAAGTTTACCATCTTTTCCGAGAAGAGCATATTTCTTTTTAGCGCCTATTGTACCCTCTCTTTTTGTGACCCAAAGTCCACGCTTGAAAAATCCTTCAAGTTCAAGTTCCATTACTCCTGGAAGATGAGAGTTTAGTTTTTCCAAAAATCCTTTGGTTTTAGCTTCTGTCTTTTTATTCATTAAGAAAGCTATAGAATCTGTATTATGGGCTAAAATGTAATTTGCAAAAAAAGTATGTGTTCCTTCAACTTCCAAATCATAAACATATTCTGGAGTTTCTATCTTTTCAATTTTTTTAACTCCTTGTAAGTCAAATTCAAAACTTTTTATTAGCTTTTTCTTCAAGCTTTTTGATTTTATTCTTGCTAATTTGTTTTTTCTGTCTAAGACAAATCCTACTCTTTCTACAAAATCTTCTTTATTCTTGATTATTATATTTTTTGATTGACTTCCACTCGAATAAACCTTACCATTTTTTTTACTTCTATAAACATTTTTACTATTTTCTTTAAAAACTGAATGTGATATTCCTGCTCTGTAAAGTAGTTTTCTGACACTATCAATGTAATCTTCATATATCGATGTAAATTTTATTATAGGCGAGTGGTTTCTTATCATAACACAGCCATCCGCAGAGAACAATCCCCTTAAGAAGGATGAAATATTTTCCTCCGTTTCTTCAAATAGCCATTTAGGAATTGTTTTTTTCCGGTCAACCTTAAAATTCTTAGAAATTATGTTTACTAATTTTAGTCCATTTATTGTTAAATCTCCTTCCCTTGACTTACTCCACCAATAGTTTCTAATATAATTAAGTTTCTTTAAAGGCTCAATCAATTTTTTCATTACCTCTTCTTTGTCTGATCCTAAAGATAATCTAAGATAATAGTCTTTACCTGCTTTGTTTGGCATGAAACTTCCATCACCAACAAAATATCCCATAAATTCATAAACCTCTTTAGGATATTGATTATTTTTTTCATGTGAGTTTGGAATTTTTTGAAGTGTTACTACACTACTTGCCTTCTTTCCCAACTCTTTTGGCTTTATTTCTATAAGTCTTTTTAATACATCTTTTCTTTTTTCTATGGACTGGTTAAATTTTGTAGACTCATATCCAATTAAGGAGTGATCTTCTGTAACATCAATAAACCAATTATTTGTAAAATGAACTCTGTACATTTTTTTATTAGACTTATGTCTCATTACATACTTTATTGGTTTGAACGCTGATTTCCCGTGTTCGTCAAGCGTTAGGATACTTGCACCATCCCTAAAATTATACTCTTTTCCGATTATACTCTTTTCATCAGTTTTTTTAAATAAATTTTCTATTTTATCTTCATAAATTTTATCTTTTTCTTTGACTATAACTTTTGTTTTTCCGTCAACACTATCAGAGTAAATTGTTTTGTAACCCTCTTCATTTATTTCTTCAATTGTTTTTTTTATGAAATCTCTGCTTATCGCCGTTGTAGCTCCGGAAGCTTCGGGACAGTAATACCTTGCTCCGAAAAAACCCTGGTATCCATAAGAAGCGTTGGCAAGTAATTTGAACGCATTGCTTCTTGCCTTTTTTATTACATCTGGTTTTTCTGAAAGTTCACGTTTGTACTTTTTTCTTTTTTCAATTATTTCTTTTAACATCTCTGGGAAGAAACCTGGTTTTTTGCTGAAGTAAACTTTCTTACCTAAAACCTCTGCTTCTACTGAATCTTTTTCCTTTTTTTCTAAGATAGTTGATTTTGATAAGTTGAAAGTTACAATTATGCTTGGCCAAAAACTTGTGAAATCAAATACTCCTAAATCTTCATAAAGTCCAGGGGTTGGTTCGAAGACAAATGCTCCCACGTATTTTTCTCTTTCTCTTCTTCTTCCTATTTCATCATGCACTGGTTTCTTTTCCGGGATTTCATTGAATTTCCCTAAATTGTGTGTGATATAATCTTCTACGTTTGAAGACATTCCATTCCTTGAAACATCGAAGATTGGCTCTTGCATTATTCTTGAAAATTCTAAAAGGTCTGGCCACATTTTTTCAAATAGTTTTAAAGTTAGAACAGAATCGTGAAGGTTGTACTCATAATAATCTGCCCAGCCCTGTCCCTCTATCTTAGAAGAGTGTAAATGCACATGTTTCTTTTTAGTGTCTCCTAAGAATTCATTTGAAACTTCGTTTAGGGACATAGTTTCTGATTGCATATACTGTGAGTAGGCGGTTTGTATGAACTTAAGCAAGTCAATGTGAACTATGCCAGATATTTTTGCAGCTCCAAGTCCCTTTCCTGCTCCGCCCTTGAAAAATCTTGGTTGAGTTCCGTCTAAACCGAGAGTTAAAGGAACTCTAAATTTTTCTGCTCTTGCTCTTAAGTATGGTAAGTCAAATCCATCAGAGAAGTACCCTACAAGAAAGTCTGGAGAGATTTCTTTCACATACGCAACGAACCGTTCTAAAAGCTCAGCCTCATCTTTCACATACTCAACATAGTCATGTGCTTTGCCTGAAGAAGACTTGGCCTTTTTCCAGGTTATAACCTTTTTGAAGCCTTGAGAAACCAAAGAAATCATTAGTATTTCTCCTTCGCCAACTTTTATCTCATCTGTTTCAATATCGTAGGCAAGTGCTTTTGGTTCGAAACCTTTCTCTCTGGCAGAATCTGACAAGTCTTTCTTTTCTTTTAGTTTTAAGCAAGTGTCAACTTCAAGATTCATTCCTATTTTTCCAAATTCATCGGAGTTATCGAGAACGTCACCAGAAACTTCATACCAGTTTAAAGGAACAAAATTCTTTTCAATTATATAATGGGTTATGAATCCTAAATCATATCCACGTCTAGACTCTATTTCGGGAAAATCAAGCTGATCAGCTATATCATGAAGATCTTTGTAATTTGTGGCGAAAATTTTTAATGCTCTAACTTTCTTTCCGAGAAAATTTTTCTCTTCCAGGAGAACATTCTCTACTTTTGTTTGTCTACCGTTTACATCTAGTTTGATTTTCCTTATCTTTTCAGTTAATTTTGCAATAGCTGTTTTTTCAACATTTTCCTTAAGAATTGCCCAAAGATAAACATCACAGGAGTCTATGACACAAATTCTTTTACCCTTGCTGTTTCTTCCAATTATTCTTGCATAGTTCTTTCCTTCAATGTCGAAGTAGTCATAATCTATAGGAATGAAGTCTGTTTTCATCATAAATTTAAGAAGCGGGAGAGTTATTTAAAGGTTAAGAAGGAAATGAAAAAAGGGTATCAAAAAGCTTATATACTCTTTTAGAGTAACAACAATATGGGAACAAGTTCTGCTCGTGATGATGTGGGAACTTACCAGAGTGATCCCGAACTTAATGAAAGAATCAGGAGACAACTGGGATTAGAGGGTTCTGTCTCAAATGAGGTTTTACTTGATGCCGTAGCCATATTGGAACTAAGGAGTGCGGCTGTTCATAACCCAAGAGATAGGGGGTACGATTCGAGGGCAGAGAACATTCTTTCTTTAAGATTGATTAAAGGTACTGGTTATCCTATTGACACTAACTACGAAAAAATGAACGACGGCGAGTTATCTGAATATGTAGCCAAACTGACTGCAACAATACGCCACGAGAGTTTAAGGGCACTCTAGTTAATTATTTATATTTGCTAATTGTTCTACAAACATGGGATTAAATATCAAAGACATCATTCCTAGAAAGGAAATTCAAATCTCGGATTTGCAAGGAAAGACGGTTTGTGTTGATGCTTATAACATGCTTTATCAGTTTCTTTCCACCATCAGACAACCGGATGGAACCCCTTTGATGGATAACAAGCAAAGGATTACTTCTCATTTGTCAGGCATTTTTTATAGAAACACAAATCTTCTTGCTGAAGGGATAAAAATTGTTTATGTGTTCGATGGCACACCTCCTGAACTGAAAAAAGGAACGCATAAAATAAGAGGGGAAGCGAGAGAGAATGCGAGAGAAAAATATGAAGAAGCACGTCATTCAGAAGATGTTGAAGGGATGAAACGTTACAGCACTCAGATGGTAAGACTCAGTGATGAAATTATTCAAGAAAGTAAAGAACTTCTTGAAGCGATGGGGGTTTTTGTTGTTCAAGCTCCGGGAGAGGGAGAAGCGGAAGCTGCTTATCTTAATAGGGTTAAATCTGAAGTTTATGCAACGGTAAGCCAAGATTATGACAGTCTTCTTTTTGGCGCTCCAAGACTTGTTAGAAACCTTGGACTTGCTAGGAAAAGAAAAACTTTTTCTGGATGGGTTGAGATAAACCCCGAGATGATAGAACTGGATAAAGTTCTTAACTCGCTTGAGCTAAACCTTGACCAACTTATCTGTTTGGGAATTCTTGTTGGAACGGATTATAACCCGAAAGGAATTCCTGGAATAGGACAGAAGAGAGCCTTGGATCTTGTTAAGAAGTATAAACAACCAATTTTGATTTTTGAAAGTGTTGAAGAACAGATGATGGGCCTCTCTGAAGAAGACAGATTCAATTGGCAAGAAATCTTTGAGCTATTCCACAAACCAAGTGTTGTCAATGCTGAATTTAAATTCAAAAAAGCCGATGAAGAAAAAATTAAGAAAATACTTGTTGATGAACACGATTTCTCAGAAGAAAGGGTTGAAAAACAATTGGAGAAACTAAGAGAATTGAAAGAAAAGAAGAAGCAGAAAAACCTTGAAGGGTGGTTTGGTTAAGGTTTTTGCGTCGTTTTATTTCATGAAAACGACGGAAGAGTTTGGGTGGTTTGGTTTAAATTTTACTGAAACCAAACATTTAAATAATCAACGTAATTATGTTAATTATGGTAAGTATAACCTTTTCAATACCAGAAGAAACGAGAAAGATAATGAAAGAATTTCCGGAAGTGAACTGGACTCATTTAGTTAGGAGTTCAATAGAAGAGAAAGCAAAAAAATTAGCTTTAAGAAAAGAGCTTCTGAAAAGACTTGATTCTGAAAAAGATTTTATTGATTGGAGTGTTAAACTTGGAAGAGAGGCAAAAAAAGGTAGAGCATTACGCTTAAAATGAATCTTATTCTTGATAACAACATCCTCTTCTCTTTAATGAATCCACATTCTATGACTTCTTTTATTTTTTTGGATTTGAATGCTATTCTGTTTGCCCCCGAATTTATTATTGAAGAATTCAATAGATATGAAGAAGAGTGTAGAAAGAAATCAAAACTGGACAAATTTAAATTTGCTGAGAGAAAAAAGGTCATATTTTCTAAGATTAATTTTCTAAAATTAAAAGATTTTAATAGTTTTGTTGAACCTGCACGTAAGTTTTGCCCAGGCGAAAATGATGTTTTTTATTTTGCTCTTGCCCTTGAACTTAAAGCCCCTATTTGGAGCAACGACAAAGAGCTGAAAAACCAGAACAAAGTTGTTGTGTTGGATACAAGAGATATAATTAACCTTTATCTTTCTTGATTTTCAATTTATTACCTCTTCAGGTGAAAGAACATCCCAACTAATCCAACGATAAAAAGAAGAATACCTAAAAGTCCTTGAAAAGTTCCAGTTAAGTTTCCTATGGCGTTTCCTGTTGCCTTAAAAGAAAAAACGCTGAGAGCGATTCCAGCGAGAGTTGAAAGAATGAAGACTCCCGTCCTGCCTTCTAAACCAGTACCTCTTGATTGTTCCTCACCACTGTTCCTCTCAATGAACTTCTGGAATTCGTCATATGTATCTTTAGAAATTTCGTGTTTTTTCGAGGATTTCTCAAGAGCCTTCATCATACGCGGCATAACTTTTTTACCCTTGCCCATTCTTTCATAGATTAGAGCTCCTAAAATAATATTGGCGGGCTTATCGCTTTGCATTAAATGGTAAGCAGTTGAAGAAATTGTCACTCTATCAGATTCATAAAAACGGTGAAACTTCCCCTTTCCCTGATCTAAATAAAAATTTCCAGTATTGGACAAACTAGACGCTTTTGCAGAATCTCTGAATCCATCACCTCCCTGTTTATCGTAAGCTTCACGTACCGTTCTAAAATCATTTTTTCTTTTAATCTCTTTTAACTCATTAAGATATTTGTCTGAATCGCCCATATCTCTTTCTAAGGTTTTAACTATTTTAAATATTTGTATTTTTTGTTTAGTCTACTTAAAAATTCTTAATAAAAATCCTATAGCGGCGAGAACGGAGCCTACGATGACTGTTATATCATTTCCTAAGACTAATCCTAATATCGCGATAAGAGCTCCTAAAAAGAGAAGAGGAGTCCCTGCTCTCAACTGCCTCTTTTCTTGCAGAGGCATATACTTTTCTCCGAGGGGTCTGTAACTTCCAGATCTTTTTCTGTTCCATAAAGCAAAGCCGATTAAAGTTAAAACACCACCAATAATCATTGTTATAGTGTTTCCTAAAACAAGCCCAAGAATTACTCCGAGAACTCCTAAAATCATAACATAGCTTCTTCCCTTCCATTGCCTTTTTTCTTTTTGCCAGTCATAACTTCCTGCAATACCCATTCTGACCTTTCTCAATAGGAAGAATCCTACTACAATGAGAGCACCAGCGATTAGTAATGCAATATTTTTGTCATAGATAACCTCTGTGAAGAAAGCTGTTAATCCAAGAAGAATACCTAATATCATCAATGAAACTCCAATTCTAAACTTCCACATAATAAATACTACTGTTAGTAAAAGAATTATTGCTAGAACGGGATAAAGAGATTCTGCTGAAAATCCAATGTTGTAAAATAGGTTAGTGAAGTCATAACTCGTTCTATAAATTCCATACACTGCCATTAGAGAGATTGAAAGTGAGATAATAGCAATACTCTTCATATCTGGGAAGCCTTGGTGGTCTCTGAAAATTCCAGTTCTTTTCAGTATCGCAGACAAGAAGACAAAAAGAATCAAGAATAGTGAAAGGTAAATTATGTTATCTGGACCAAATCTTTCAAAGAAGTCTGTTATTGAAAAGCTTCCGTAGCTCCCATAACCTCCGCCGAAACTGTCAAAAAATTGAGCACTTACAAAATTGATAAAGAAAACGATTGAAAGAAATAAAGCAGTACGGGACAAGTTTCTCTTCATGTTCGAATAAGCTAATCCATTTTTATAAACTTATTTGATTTAATTCAGTGAACAAGAATAATATTTATAAAGGGGTTTTGACTTAACTGGATATGGGAAAAATGATGCACCTTGTTTATGGTTTTGCTTTACTTTACTTGGCCGTAGAGGCTTTTAGTTGGCTTAACTTTGTTCCAGACGGTGTTTTGGAATATCTTGTTCTTGCTGTTGGTGCTTTAATGGTTTTAACTCCTTTGGAAGCGGGCTCAATGAAAGCTGCTAGAAAATTGAGGGGACTTCCTGGTCCAAAAATGTTTGGAGTGATTCCAACAGGAATAGTCTTTAAGATTTTAGGATTTATAGTGCTTGCTTTGGGAGTTGCTACAACGATAGGCACGGTTGGAGAATTTATAGGACTCACACTTTATTCTGCTTCTGGTAAGTGGATACTTATTGGAATTGGTGCAGTATACCTTCTTTCCACATCGACTGCAGGTAATACTAACTTGGGTTCGCTTTAGAAATCTTATCGCAGAATCCATAACCTTTAAATTTTGTCTTTAACTGTTCTTTTCATGAAGCAAGAGTCATTTGATATTTTTGGAAATATTGTGATTGTTAAATTCCAAAAAGGCGTTAAGCTTGGAGAAAAGAAGAAGTTTGCTCTGAAATTTCTTAAAGAAAATAAATCTGTGAAGACCGTTCTTGAAAAAACAGGAAAGTTTAGCGGACGTTTGAGAAAACAAAAGACAAAGTATATTGCTGGAGAAAAGACCAAAGAAGCTCTTTATCGAGAGAATGGATGTGTGTTTAGACTTAATGTTGATGATGTTTATTTTTCTTCAAGGCTGAGCAATGAAAGAAAAGAAATCGCTAAAAAAGTTAAAAATGGTGACAAGGTTTTAGTTATGTTTGCAGGGGCGGCGCCTTATCCTATTGTAATTGCTAGAGATTCAAGGGCGAAGGTGGTTTATTCTAATGAGATAAATAGGGAGGCAAACAAATATGCTGAGCTTAACATTGGACTGAATAAAGTCAATGGACGTGTTGTTCTTTTGCCTGGAGACATTAAACGCGTTGCTCAAAAGGTTAAAGAAAAATTTGATGTGATTGTTATGCCTCGCCCACAGCTTAAAGACATGTTTTTGCGCGAGGCTTTTTCTTTAAGCAAAAAAGGAACAAGAATTTATTACTATGACTTTTGCAAAGAAGATGAAATTAAAGGTATTGTTAATAAAATAAAATCAGAAGCGTTAAAATCAAAGAAGAAGATTAAAATTTTGAAGATTAAGAAAGCTGGAGAAATTGCTCCTTATCGATTTAGAATTAGAGTTGATTTTGAGGTTTTGGGTTAAGGGAATTTTACCACGCTTGGTGCGAAGAGATGTAATGTGTAATTTGAGCCCCCGTCATATCTTTTCCATATTGCCATGTTCTCATTTTCTAAAACCATGTATTCAATGTCTCTTTCAGTACCTTCTACTACAAACCTGTCTGTTTTGATATGCCTGGCTCCAAGCGACTCAAGTTCCTTCCTTGTTGCACTCTTTGGGAAATTACTTCCATTCAAAGTGACATAATCTACTAGCCCCGTTGTCATATTTTTGACTAACACTAGCTTCTTTTAAAACTTTCTAAAAATCTTTCTCTGCTTTTATAGCTACAGGCGCTTCTCCGCCGTGCCATGTGAAACGGGGGCGTATCCTTGAAGGATAAATTCTTTCTGAGTTGTCATCAAGAATTATTGCGCTTCCTTTTAGAGATGGAAGGTCGTCCATCTGTTTTTTAACACTCTCTAAAACATAAGATTGCATTATGAAATTAAGAGCTTCAACATCTGGCTTTGAGGTCACTCTGTGGGCTATGACAATATCTGATTGAGTCATAACGTCATGATGAATTTGTCCCGGCTGTTGTGTTGCTAGAACGAGAGAGATACCTGGCTGGCGTCCTTCTCTAAGAAGTTGAATCAAAGCATCGGTTGCAACAGTCTTTTCTCCTAAAGGAAGGAATTCGTGGGCTTCGTCAATGAAAATCCAAACCAAAGGATATTCTTTCCTTTCACCCTCTGATAAAAGACTTAATCCACGAGAAACGGAGTTAACTTCTTCTTTTTTTCTGTGTTCCATTCTCTGGTTGAAAATCTTCCTTGAAAGTAAGCTTATTACTAATGCACGAATGTTGAATGCTCCAACAGAGTTGTAAACACTCAAATCCAAAACTGTTGTTCTCCCCCCAGAAACTAAGTCTTTTATTTGGGTAGCTTCATTTCCTTTAGTAGCGAAGACACCCCAAGTATTCGCTGCCTCAAATAATCCTACTGCTGCATTTTTAATTTCTGAAGAAGTTCTTTCATCTCTTTCAAGACTTAATATTATTTCGTCAATGTTGAAATTTCCCATTCTTTTCAACTCTGTTATTGTTCTTTGAATTAGAACCGAAATAGGATTTGTTATGTCCAATCCGAAAGTTAGAACCCAATCTTCTGAGTTAAGTTCCATAGGGTCAATCGCAAAAGTCTCATCAACTGGAATTCCGTCAGAAAGATAAGATTCATAGTACCCGAATGGAACAAAAACCTTTACTGGAAGATTTTTTGGTTTAAGGTCCCACTCTTGAAGAAGATTTTTATCTTTTTCATTTTTATACTTCATCGTCCAATAAATTCCCATTGTATCAAAAATTAAAGAACCAATATTTTGTGCCGCCTCTTCAGGAAGATTTGCAAGTTCTTCTGCGATAACTCCTAGAGTGTAACTATTATGTACTATTACATCATTAGCGACAAAGTTATGGTTGCCAGGAACACAAATATCATAAACTTTAAAATTTCCTTCTAAAACTTCCATAGAAATTATTTCATCCCAAAATACGTCAGATTGTGCTAAAAGCGTTAAAGGGTTGTTGTTCGCTATTTGAGCAACTTGTAGCAATTTTTGTCTAGTGGGTGAATAAAAAATTCTTTCGCGCATTGCTTTTGGGTTCTTGTATCCAAATTCTTTTCCTATTTTTGCCCATTCAAATGGACCATACATCTCCCAAATTTCTTTAGGTATTGTGTCTACATTTGAATTTCTTTCAACTGAATTTATGCTGTTTTTAGCCTCAAATTCTCTCTCTTCTTTTTTTCCGAAGAATCCAATTTCTTCTATGAATTTAACAACATTTTCTGCGTTTAGTATAAGTTCAAAAGACTTGAACTCTTTACAGTTTAGCTTCATTATTCTACTCCTCAATTTAGATAATATGCCAAATCTTAAAAGTAAGTTCTGTATTTGTCTTATCATCTTTTCCGATGAGGAAGCATATGAGATTTGCCAAGTTTTACTTGTTTGAGTATTTTTACAGTAAATACTTCCATCACAGCTGAATAATCTACTTAAAAATAAAACTAAATTTTCTCTTTTTAGCTGCATTATACTTTGAGAAAGGAATTTTTGAGTTGCTAAAAGTCCAAACATTTCTTCTCTTTCAATCAATTTCCTTATACTTCTTTTCTCATAAGCATTTTTACTTTCTTTTGTGAATTGTCCCTTTTCATTTCTTATTGAATTAGAGCTGTTTACTACGCTTTTCCAGGCTGGCGAAGAGATTCTGTAATGATACTCTTTTTCCTTGATGAGTTTTAATGAAGAGTCAAATTTCTCTAAAGAATCCTTGAAATCTTCAACTATTTTTTGGTCAGAATTTGTGAATAATACAACCGATTTGGTATGACCTTCTGCTAATAAGTATGCTAAAAGTTTAATTTCGTTCTCAGGCATCTCTTTATTTCCAAAAGAGGGTAAGGTTCTTGGGGTGGCTATTCTCCCACCTATATTAATTTCTTGAGTTGGTTTCCAACCCTTTATTGTTAATAGGGGATGTTCCGGTGTTAATTTTAATTCTTTTCCACTTCTTAATTTAATTTTTATGAGCTTGTTAACCTCTCTTGAGAAGAATTCTGATTTTTCTGCTTCCTCAATTTTGAGCTTTTCATTTAAAGAGATTATCTTCTCTTTGTTATTTTCTAGATCTTTTATAGGAATTTGAGAGCCATTTGCCAAAGTTATTAAAGTATCTTCATGAAGGCACTTCCCCGAGCCTCTTTTTCCTGCAACGAGAACAACGTGGGAACGGGCAACGTCCATGAAAATCTTATTGCTTAAAGAAGTGTACTGCCCCATCTTCACATAACCTTTTCCTATGTTAATCAAACCGCGGGCACCAAACGACTTTTTATCGGCGGCATCTCTTCCAATTATGATATCGTAAGCCATGACAATTAGTGGGCGAAGATGTTTATAAAATTAGTTGATATTACTATCCCAATATTTTGAAATCGTTTCCATAGTTATTTTTAAGACATCTCTCTAGCGTAGACCCAATTGGTGAATCTGGATCAAGCATATTTACTCTTAAACTCGTTGTTGTTACTTTGTCTTTATGATCTCTTGAACTACTTATAGTGTGTATGATTGATTCAACTTCTCCCAAAGCCAAGAGATACCCGTCATCTTCTATATAAATCTGTTCCCCTTTAGTCACAGGAACATTGCATGACCATCCCCGCAAGCTGTATTTTGGTCTCCCATGGATTGGTCTTTCATAAATATCTAAATCATATGTAAAATCCATGTTTAGTTTATGCTTTAATGATTTAAAAGTATTATTGTCACAGAAAATGTTTACCAACATTACTTCATTAAACTTCCTTCTTAATTTTCCTTATTCAAATACTCAATTTCTTCTGTGGTAAGATTGAGTTCTTCTTGAACTTCTGGCTTTAGAAGAAAAGTTCTAATTGTTGGAAATTCGTAAAGTGCACGCTTTTCCCCTATATGAACATACTTTGCGTATTTTTTTGCAATAGTTTTCTTCTTCTCTATTTTTTGATTGTTCAACCACATCTTCAAAATTCTTGTTGGTTTTTTATAACTTGTAAATCCAAGTTTCTCTGTCTTTTTTGCTGCAGAGACTCCGTAACTTAAAAGAGCATTTTCATAAACTACAAATCTCCAATACTGCTGTCTATAAATTCTTTTTTTGAAAATATCAACTCTGCTTAAAGCTTCATACGCTTTTGCTAGTTCCTCTCCACGATATTCTGTTGGAATATTCTCCTCAATCCATAGAAGTATCTCTTCCATAGGCATATTTACCGAGTCGAAAATTTTAAGAAGTGAGTTGTTTGGTTTTCCCTTAAAAATAAGTCTCATTGCACTAAAAATATCTACTTCTTTGTTTCTTTCATCAATGATAATTTCTGCAGGGTTTTCCAAACTTGAAGCTATCTGAAGATCGTTTATAGCGGCTCTCAAATCTCCTTTAGACTTAACAGAAATATTGGTGAGGACATCTCCATCTATGAATTTTTTTTCTTTCCTTAAAATTTCAATCATAATGTCTTTTATTGTTTTATAATCAATTTCTTTCAGCTGTACCATTTCGACATTTCTTCTCAGTTCACTAAATTTTTTGTCCCATATGTCATTTGCTGTAATTATCATTGGGTGCGCTGAAGATTCAATTAAACTTACCAACTCGCTTAATCCTCCACGGTCAACCTCTGAGATACCATCTACTTCATCAACGAGAATAATCTTGCCCTTTTTTGTAAGAGATTTTTGTTCTGTCGCAGGTCTAAGAATTTCATTAAGCTTCTCTTTGTTTCTTAAATCGGAAGCGTTTAATTCAAAAATTTCAGATTTAGTCTCATTTGCTATGACATAAGCAAGAGAAGTTTTTCCAGTTCCCGGGGGGCCGTGAAGAACAATTGCCCCTCTTTCTGTCGACGGTTTTTTCAGAAAATTTCTTAATTTTTCAATTGCTAAACTTTGTCCTCTTACCTCTGCAAAGGTTTTTGGCCTGTATTTCTCAGTCCAAGTTGGAGTGTTCATTTTATTTTCCTAAACCAGCAAGAACGAAACTTGCAAGAAGGGATTGTAGTTGTATAAAAGGGTCCGAGCCCTCCACAATTCTGAATTCCGTTTCACCAGTTTTTTCTGTAAGTTTGACTTTTAACTCTGGCTCAACAGGCAAGTTCCAGATTTCTTTTTGAATTGCCTTTATTACATCTTGTCCGGAGATACTTTCTTTTAACATTACATCAAGAAGTTTTTCTCTTGCTTTTTGAAAGTCCCCTGAGATAGCATAGTCTAAAACAACGAGAATATCTTTGGGTTTAGCACTTGAAATTATTGTTGCAACAAGGTCCGGATTTATTAATGGAGAAACGGATGCAGTTGATTGCAAGATGTTTATGCAACGTCTACAGTCTCCTTCAGAACCTTCATAAATCATTTCTATGGACTCTGGTTTTATCTGAAGTTTTTCTGCCGTTTCGATTTTTCTTATTATTTTTTCTATATCCTTTTTCTCAAGAAGTTTAAACCTGAACATGGCACAACGAGATTGTATTGGGTCTATTATTTTGCTCGAATAGTTACAGGAAAGAATGAAACGACATGTTTGAGAATAATTCTCCATCGTTCTTCTCAATGCTTGTTGTGCTTCAGGTGTCAAGGCATCTGCTTCGTCTAAGAAGATTATTTTGAAAGGAACATTTCCGAAAGATTTAGTCCTTGCAAAATTTTTTACCTTCTCTCTTACAATGTTTATTCCTCTTTCGTCAGAAGCGTTAAGTTCAAGGTAGTTGTCCTTCCAGCTTTCTCCAAAGAGTTCTTTTACTATTATTAATGCTAATGTAGATTTACCCGTTCCAGCTGGACCTGTAAAAAGCAAGTGAGGAATGTTAAGAGAACCAACAAGTGCTTTAACCTTCTTTATAATGTCCTCTTGCCCCACAATATCCTCAAACTTGTCAGGGCGATACTTCTCTGTCCATATTTCAGATGTCATTTTTTATGTTAGACAAATTTAATTTGTCACGCCAATTACCCATGACGCATGAGTTAGCACCTTAAGAAAGATTTGGCTTATAAATATTGTTGGAGTTAAAATTGATTAATCTTTCTTTACTAAAAATTATTTGTAGAACTAACCTGCTCGAGCTCTCTTCATCTTTCTCTTTCTCTTTTCCTTTCTTAGACGTTTTCTTTGCCACTTCCATCTCATCTGTCGTTTTTTCTTCCAACGTCTTGAGCTTCTTTTCATGATAATTGTTGCAAAAGTTGATTTTTAAAGATTTCTGAATGAAAAAATTAGGATTAACGCTTCCTTTCAATTTTTATTCCCAAGTCTCTTGGTCCAAAACCTCTTGGAAGTAGTTCTGATACAAGACTTCTAACTTCGGTGTCTTCGTTAAAGTCTAAACATTCGGCATTCTCACCGAATTCATAAATAACCTGTCTACAAGCTCCACAAGGTCCGGCAATAGGTCCCTTTCCAGAAACATACGTAACAATGCCTGATATCTCTCTTTCTCCCTGCGATACTGCTTTAAAAATCGCAGTTCTTTCAGCGCAGTTTGTTAAACCATAAGAAGCATTTTCAACATTACAACCCGTAAAAATTCTGCCCGATGAGGTAATTAATGCCGCTCCAACTTTATAATTACTATAAGGACAATAAGCTCGTTTAGAAGCCGCCTTAGCTAAGAGTTTAAGCTCGCCTTCTTTAATCATTTTAACTAACTTGAAAATATCTTTTTATTTTATAAGTATTGTGGCATTGTTTCAGTATAAAAATAGAAACGCCCCGACCGAAATTAGTATAAAGTTTTACGGGTTAGGGTTTTAATCTGTCCTCAAAGTCATATCTTCTAATCTTCTTAGAACTCTTTCTCTACCATCAACTCTTTTTTTATCTGAAGAAATATCTTTTCTTAATCTATTAATATCAATTGAGTCGGCGAAGGATATTTCAGATGTAATTAAATAATTTCTCAGCTCTAAAGAATCATTAATAACCTCTGGATTTTCATACCATATTTGTACAGGATTCCAACTTAATCCTCCAGATTCCCAGAAGTGTATACACCCAACCACTCTTTCACGATCCATCGTTCTTTCAATATGTTTCCCAGTATAATCCTTTGGATAAACATGGCTTTTCACTCCGTATGATTCTGGACCTTGTCCAAGTGATAATTCTCCTCCAACAACAAAACCACCATCTTTAATTTGTCTTACAAGCTTTCTTGCTGACTCTGTAGTCTGTTTCCAGAATTCATCTTGCTCTTCATAGGGTAAAGTGTTAACATAGTCTACTAAGCTCATTCTTTCTTCAAAACCCAATTTTCTGTAAGGCAATTCTGGAATGCTTTTTCTATTGAATAATCCTGTTGCCATATCCTTTTTGATAAAATTACCTTTTTAAAACTTATGATATAGAATTTCTATGTATAGGTTCATGACATATGTCACCCCCTAAAACAATCTTCTAAAATCAAAA
>JBBSYF010000010.1:0-15145 GCA_038045405.1 Nanobdellota archaeon
TTAAGAAAACAAAGTTATTATTCTAGACTAAAAGATTGACTTTTGACGCAAAGCTGGTGATTTTTCACACAAATCCATTTTCTAATAAATCATCCCAAGATTTTTCTCCGATTCCAACAAGAGCTTCTCGCATTGTTAGAATTGGCTTAGGATACTTTGCAAAATCGTCGAGGGCGATTCTTGGACATGCAAGTTCTATGAAAACGTCAATATTATAGAAGTTCATTATTTTGTCTGGTGTGAGTTCGTCCATCGTGATTATGATTGCTGTTTTTCCAGCTGCTTTAAGTTTTTCTAAAAGTTTTTTCGGGCTTCCGAACTTTTGCCCGGGTTTTATTTCAATAATTATTCCGACGTTCTTTGCTTCTCTTAGACGCTCGATTGAGAAAGCTCTTTGTTTGATAATTTTATCTCGTAGGCCTTTCATGCTTCTAACATTATCATTGTAAACGTCGACAAGAACAACTGGTTTCTTTACGCCAAGCACAGCGCCCATTGAGTGGAACTGATTGCCTATTATCACAAAGCATTCAACTTCATCCTGAATTTGACGCAAGCCAAGATATTCACAACCGGTTATGTGTCCCTCGTAAGCGTTTGTTCCTGCCTTGTGTGAAAGAGTAACCTTTTTTCCATTAGCTTCATAGAATTTTTTTATGTTTTGAATGTCGTGTCTGTGCTGGATTGAGTAAGAGAGACCAATTTTCTTGTATTCTTTTAGAACTGGAAGAGATTTTGTTAATATTGGTTTAAGGTTTAGAATATCTTGAACTTCCATATATATAACGGGGAAATCCATTTTGATGAATTCAGCGTGCCCGAAATGCACAATCAAGTCAACACCTAGCGCCTGAGCCTCCTGTACAGCAACGGAACAGGCTCCCCAACATGTTTCTCCAGAGAAAATGCATTCTATACCAAGACCCTCAATCCATTCGGAAATTTCAGGAGCGTTTTTCTTTATTCCTTCTGCGAGTTGAACGAGAACTCTCTTTGGTTTTGCCTTTTTCAGCTGTGAAATCAAGAGTTCTTTTTCGAAGTTTAATACCATAAAATGAGTGAGAAATTGAAGGTTTTATAATTTGCGGTTTGAGAAGATAGTGTGCTCACCCCTTGACAGAGCAATGATGAGCGTATATAATTATTAAATAAAATTAAAGTTTTTAAGTGTTTTGGCAGGTGTTTTGCGGTTTACTGTTTTTGTCTGAAAGTTAGGTGTTCTAAGCTCTCTTTTAGCGCATCAATTGAGCACTCTAACTCTCTTCCTTGAACCAAATTACCAAAAGTATCATAGCTGAAAGGTGTATAACTTCTAGACTGAAACTTTCCCTTAATAGTTATTTTTGTGTAATGTAATTTTGTGTTCAATCTTGCTTCCATGGGGATTCCATACCCTGATGTGATATAAGATATAGTACATGCTGTTGTGTTCTCATTAGAAGGTCTATTTTCTACAGTTATTACATCTCCCGGTTTATCTGCTACCCCTAAACTTAGTCCTACCTTCTTTTCTAAATCTTCAACGCTTCCTATTTTTTGACTTTCTAAAAAGTCTAATACTCTTCCTGCGATTCTTTTGATTTCAGTTTTTGTGACTATTCCTTGTGTCGTCCCCTGTGCCATGAATTGGGTTTAGAATGAGCATTTAAATACATTATGTCAATGAAGAATAATCTGCCTTGAGAAGATTTTTATACAGTTTTTCTGTTGTTGTGTTATGGAAGAAAATGAAGAGCTTAAATCAAGCCCAGAACTTGGACAACATTTTCTTGTTGACAAAAAAGTTATTGAAAAAACAGTTTTAGAATCAAACCTGTCGAAAGAAGATATGGTTATTGAGGTTGGGGCCGGGAAGGGCGCTTTAACCGAGGGGTTGGCTTCAAAAAGCGGAGAAGTTCTTGCTTTTGAAATTGATGAAAAATTAAAGCCATTTTTAGAAGTTATTGAAAAGAAGCATAAAAACCTAAATATTGTTTATGGCGATGCATTGAAGTTTTCTTGGGAAGGTTATAACAAAATTGTGTCAAACTCGCCTTATTCTTTAGCAGAACCGATAATAAAAAAAGCTGTTGAAGCAAATGTAGAAGAATTAATTCTCATTGTTGGTGAGAAATTTAAAGATGTGGTCTTGGAAAACAAAAGCAAGGCAGGAGTTGTTACAAATCTTTTCTTTGATTTTAAACCGATTATCAAAATTAAAAAAGAAAGTTTTAGCCCTATGCCAAGAGTTGATTCCTGCTTGGTCAGATTGCAGAGAAAAAGAAAATTATCAAAAGAAGAAAGAGTTCTCCAGGGCATTGTTCTAAAAAAAGGAAAGATAAAAAATGCAATTATCAGCTCTTTGGTTAGCGAGGGAAAAACAAAAAATCAATCCAGAGATTTAATGAAAAAAATGAACTTTCACGACGATGTTTTAAACAAACCTGTTGGAAGCCTTACTGGGAGGGTTTTGGAACAAATAAGAAATGGCTTGAAGGGTTTTGGTTAGGTGTTTCTTTTAAGTAACAACAAAAGAAAGTTTTATAAACAAACCCTCAATCAGATTTTTATGATATTGGAAAATGAATTAGTAAAACTTGGAACACTTGAAGTTGGAGGTGTAGAGAGAGTAATCGGAGACATAGAGGGAGAAAGAACATTAAAAAACGAAATTTGTGGAAGATTTGAGGAAGAGGTTTCAGCATATAACTATATACTTTCCCAAAAACTTGATAAAATGGTGGATAACATTCTCTTGCTTGGGCCTTATATTACAGAAATTTCAAAAACACATAATTATTCTTCTCCTACAGGACGTTCTGAACGCGCTGATTATCACTCCCAGTTTACCATAAAAAAACCTTTTGGCTTTCTTTCTAATTATTCTTTTTTTGTGGATCATAACTGGCACTCTTATTACGGAAAAAATAATCCACAAGGTGCATTGGAATACGTAGGAAATTTTTCCTTTAGATTTGATTTTAATGGTGATGGAGGATTAAAAAGAATTATTTTTTCTGAAAATCATAGCCCTTGGTACGGAAAGAAAAAACACGATAGGATTAAATCTAAAAATCCAGCCGATTTTGTGTCCCGACTTATACGTCTTAATGAAAGAAGATTGATGGAAATGGAAGAGCCATTAGGAAACGGTCTGACTATGCCCATTATTTTGAACGGTGTTCCAGATTTTGTAAATAAAGCGTATTTTGATCTGAAAGATTGGGCAAATGGAGATTCTATTAGGATTGATTCTTTGTCTAAAGAAACTAATAATTTAAAAGTTATTGATTTTTAATCCATGTCAACTGTCTTTTTTGTTATATGTTCATATGCACTGTAGGCTGCCGTGCAGCCATCTGCAACACCAGTAATAAGTTGTTTGAATTGTTTGTCTGTAACATCACCAGCTGCGAAAACACCAGAAACGTTTGTTTCAGAAGTCATATGATTTATTTTTATTTCACCTTTGCTGTTTAGCTGAACACCAAGGGTTTTTGCCAAATCAGAAATTGCTGTATGTCCTATTGCAACAAAAATTCCGTCTAAAGTTAAAGACTTTTTACCATCGAGAATAACACCCTGAACGTGGTCTGTTCCTTTTACTTCAGTTACGTTTGAATTGTTTATTACTTGTATTTTCTTATTTGCTTTAACACGTTCAAAGTTTATGGGCTCGGGATGAATTTCTTTTCCGCGATAGATAATGTAAACCTTTTTTGCATATTCTGCTAAAAGAAGAGCGTCTTTTGCTGCAGTGTCGCTTCCACCAACAACTGCGACTGTTTTATTTTTATAAAGTGGAGCGTCACAAAGTGCACAGTAACTTATTCCCATGTTTTCAAATTCTTTTCCACCTTTTACAGTGTCTGGAAGTTTTTTCCACCTTGTTCCTGTAGCGAAGAGGATTGTTTTCGCTCGATATTCTGCTTTGCTCGTTTTAATGTTAAAATGATTTTTAACTTTTTTTATTTCTGTTGCCCTTTCACCTTTTATCGAAACTAAATCATAACTTAAAGCATGTTCTTCGATTTTTTTTGCTAAATCAGGACCAGATATCTTTGTAAATCCCGGATAGTTTTCTACAAGATTAGTGGTTGTTATTATTCCTCCAACAGGAAGTTCTGTTCCATGGGAATGCCCGAGAACAAGGGTTTTAAGTCCGAGGCGCGCAGCATACATTGCCGAAGCTAAGCCGGTTCCACCGGCACCAAGAATTACAAAATCGTAGTCTGTTGATTTCATCAACTGAAAAGTGTTAACAAACTTATAAAGTTTATCTTCCAGAATTCTTTCCTTACCTTTCTTACCCAGACGTTTTTGGGACTATTGGGTTCCCCGTCCTTTCATCAAGATAATTTTTCCATCCTTGAAAAATCTCATCAGCAAATCCGTAGTTAACTGCCTCTCCAGATGTTAGAAACACATCTTCTTTTTTGTCCATTTGTTCAGTAAGCCAATCTGCTATTTCTTTTCTACTCTTTTCTTTCATTTCACCTTTCTTCTTCATTGAATCTGTATAAATGTCGAGCATTGTGCGCGTTCCTACTTTACTATAAAACTCTAAATCTGAAGTAACTTGCTTTAACGTTCCATAGTTTCCATAAGTTCCTTGATGAAACATAAAATGTGAATTGGGCATCATGACTCTCCAGTCTGCTGCTTGAAGGATTATTGAACTCATGCTTCTAGCGTGCGTATAATTGACTATTGTGATTGGACTTTCACAAGCCTTTATTGCGTCGTAAATTTGCATACCAAAATTCCAATCCCCTCCACAAGTGCTCATATGAACTAATATCGGTTTTCTTGGATTTCTTGAACTACAAAGATTAAGATTCTTTGTAAATTGTGTGGCCATAACAAAGTCTACTCCAGGTTCATCTGTTTCAAACGCAACTTCATACCCTCTATCAACACCATTCAAATAAATTTGATTGTGGCGTAAATCTAAACCGTTGATGAAAACACGATCCATCTCTCCAGAATCAAATGTTCTTTCTAACCTGCCCTGTTTTTTTCCCCTATTCATCAAGAAACCACATTTTGCGACTTTTTAAAAATGATTATTGTGAAGAGTATACTACTTCTGAAAATCTTTGAAAAAGAAGATGGTTTACCGAAGTCTACTTAAGAAATCAAAATTCGTCGTACATTCCTGAGTCTTTTTCGGATTTGAATTTGTTTTGTTGCTTTCCGTTAGAAGCAATCACGTCGTCAATTCTTAAAATCATGTTCGCAACTTCGCTTGCAGAGTTTATTGCCTGGCTTTTTATTTTCAAAGGTTCAATGATTCTTGCTTCAAGCATATTTTCAACCTTGTTTTTGAACAAGTTGAGACCGGCATTTCTTTCTCCAGAATCGTGTCTAGATTTCAGTTCTGTTAAAATGTCTATTGAATCAAGTCCTGCATTTTCTGCTAAAGTTATCGGTATAAACTCCAGAGCAGAAGCAAATTCCTCAACTGCTAGCTGTTCTCTTCCAAATAAACCTTGAGAAAATTCACGAAGCCTTTTTGCCAGTTCTATTTCAACTGCTCCACCACCAGGAACAACAAGTCCAGATTGTAAAGCACAAGAGACATCGCCCAACCCATCTTTTATCGCTCTTGCAATTTCGTCAATAACATGTTCCGTCCCCCCATGCACAAGAATAGTTAATGCTTTTGGATTTTGACAGCCCCGTATGTAAGTTAAGGAATCACCGCCGTGCTTTATTTCTTCAACTGTTTGAGCATTTCCAATTTCGAATGGAGTTAGTTCGTTGATATTGCTTACTATCTTGGCTCCTGTTGCTTTAGAGATTTTTTCCATATCACTTCTGGCAACTCTTCGACATGCATAAATGCCTTCCTTTGCGAGAAGATATTGGGCAAAGTCATCAATGCCTTTTTGACAGAAAACAACACCGGCTCCGGAGAGTTTTACTTTTTCTATCATGTTCTTTATTTCTCTTTCTTCTTGAAGAACAAAACTTTGAAGTTGTTCTGGACTTGTGATTGAAATTTTAGTGTCGATTTCGGGATTTTTTATTTCAAGAGGGAAATCCACTAGTGCGATTTTTGCGTCGCGCACAAATGTTGGCATGTCCTGTGAAACTTTTTCTTTATCAAGTACAATTCCTGAAATAAGTTCGGTGTCTTTTATTCCGTTGCCTCTTGATTTTTCTATTTTAATGTTATCCAAGTCTATTTTCCCTTTGTCTTCAATTTGTTTTATGGCACGAACAATGATTCCAGCAAATTCTTCTTTTGCATCCTCGGCTCCTTTTCCAGTCATTGCAGTCATTGCAATCTGTTTCAAAACCTCTGTGTCATCAGAAGTTATTTTTAGAGCTATGTCCTTTAAAATTTCCTGAGATTTTTCAGCGGCAAGTCTGTATCCTTTCGTAATAATTGTTGCATGGATTTTTTTGTCAAGAAGTTTTTCTGCGTTTTCCAAAAGTTTTCCTGCAATCATCACTGCAGTTGTTGTTCCATCACCGACTTCGCTTTCTTGTGTTTTTGCAATCTCAACCATCATCTTTGCAGCTGGATGTTCTATTTGCATCTCTTCAAGAATTGTCACACCATCATTAGTTACAGTTATATCTCCTGAAGGAGAGACGAGCATTTTGTCCATTCCCTTTGGGCCCAAAGTCGTCTTCACGATTTCGGCAACCATTCTTGCAGCAAGAATATTATTTCGCTGGGCATCCTTTCCAAGAAGTCTTTGCACATCTTCTGGCATCAAGTTCATTGGTTTTTCTGACATTTTATCCACCCCTTTTTCCAGTTCTTTCTTCATCTCTTGCTACATCTCTAGTCATAACATAAGAGGCGAAATCACGAGCCTCGTTCGTTAAGTTAAGAAGTGTTAAATGTGAACATTCATGTACTGTTTCACCAGCGTTTGATAGTCTTGATTTTAAAGCATCTCTCATGGCAATTGGCATTTCGTCATCTATTGCTATTAGAGCTAGACAGTCATATCTAAAATGTTCTTCCAAACATCTTTCTTTGATTATTACATCAACTCTTTTGTCTCTTGTTTCCAACACTAAATTTTGATAGAAAGGACATGTTGAGGTGTGGGGGCAGTACTGCGACATATCACTGTTTCTTCAATTACATATTTAAAAATTATGGTGATAAGAGGATAAGAGAATATAGCTCGAAATCTTCATAAAACTTATAAGTTAAAAGGATTTGAAACTGTCATGGAAAACATCTTGGTTGCTGATGTTATGACGAGGGACCCTATAACTGTGGGCCCAAATGAGACTCTTTTTGACTGTGCCAAAAAAATGGTGAGAAAAAAAGTTGGGAGCTTGCTCATTGTGGAAGGCAAAAAACTTGTGGGATTTATTAGCCAGAAAGACATTCTTTGGGCTTTGATTAAAAAATCTAGTGCAGACTTATCAAAGATAAAGGTAATAGATATCTCCCCTAAAAAAATTGCAATAATAAAACCTGCTTCAACAATTCGAGAGGCTATAGACAAGATGAAAAAACTTCAGTTCGAAAGACTTCCTGTTGTTGAAAATGGAAACCTTGTAGGGATGGTTACTGTAAAAGACATTCTTGGCTTCCATCCAGATATTTACCCTGAACTTGAAGAGTTTATTCAAATAAGAGAAGAGCAAGAAAAGTTGAGTAGGATAAAAAGGGGAAAGGATTTGGCTGTTACTGAAGACGGTATTTGCGAAGAATGTGGAAAGAGAGATTCACTTTACAGGTCTAATGGAATGCTAATCTGTGACTCTTGTCGGGGTTCGATTTGATTTTTGATTAATTGATTTTTGATTAACCTTTTCTTGCGATGGCTTCTAAATAATTTATCAAATCACCTTTTCTGGAGATTTCGAAGCTTGCAGTATCGTAATAACCGTTTGTGTTTCTTGAAGGAGTTCCTTTAAACTTTTTAGTCATCTCCCCAACTCTTTTTTCTAAAGAAAGACTATCAAAAAAATTCACTCTATAAAACACGGGTCCTCTTTCTGCGCTTGAATTTGCTTCAGACTTTTGAGTATCCCATATGCTAAGGATTATATTCTGCTTTACTAAAACTCCATCTTCCCTCATCATCCATGTTGATTCGTTTCTTCCAGTCATCCCCTCTGGAACAAAGTAGACTTCAAGTGTTGCTTTTCTGTTTTTCATGGTGTTTGTCATATGATCATCTCAAGATATCAAATCGTTCTAAAGTTTAGGAATTGAGACTTCTTTTTTGTAGGTGTTTTTTTAATCTTTGTTCATAATCTTTTCTTTCTTCCTCCCAAACTTCTCTTGATGAAGTAGGGGCAGAACCCAACCAAACTGTTGCTTCAACTTGCCTTCTATAAACTTTTTTAATCTTAAACTCTTCACAGACCTCGTCAAGTATCTCCTCTTCTCTTTCGGAGGATAATAAATATGCACAGAAGAAGTTTCTCATATTCCCTTCTCCGCTTTTTGCTATTTTTTCAAGATCTGCCGAGGGTTCGGCTTCTTTATACATTCTTTTAAGAACTTCCCAAATAGCTCTTCCAGCCTTCTCTTTTCCATAAGGTAAATATTCTTTTTTCATTTTGACAAAGGCGCTCCAACGTAGCCTTCATAATTTCTTTCGATTATTCCTAGATTTCCCATTCCAAGGTTAACCGCTTGCTCCATATAGCCTTTCATTTGGCTTCTAACTCTTTTTAGTTCATGTGTAGGTCCGGCAGAAATAACTCTTGCATCGTCTTCGTCTTTACAAAAACCAACACCTATGCTGCCCGAAGTATGAACCCTAGACTTTAAAGAACCATAAATAGCATTTACTCGATTTGCCAAAATCTGTTCTTGTTCTGCAGTTTCGTTTAAATTGTGCAACAATTCCAGTTGTTCGTCTGTTGCCGTTCTCATGAAGTCTTCAAGCAGTATTGTCATAACTTTCCTGTTTGATAGATATTTTATAAATATTTATATGATTGATTTTCCCGAGCTTTTAGTTAAGTATTTAAATTATATTTGACTGTTCGTTCTATGCCAGAAAAAGAAACAGTATTCTCAAGCAAGATTGCATATGGCGGGGTTTTTTCTTTCAAAGAACTTTACAAATTTTGTTATGAATGGCTGAAAGAGGAAACAGGCTTAGACATCTCAGAGAATAAGTATGAAGAGAAGATAGTTGGAGAGTCTAAGAACATTGTTGTTGAATGGAAAGGGGAAAAAAAAGTTACAGACTACTTTAAGTTTGAAGTTGAAGTAAAGTTTACAATAGATGGACTTACGAATGTTGAAATAAACCAGGGTGGGGCTAAAGTAAATACTAACAAAGGAAAGGCTACTATCACTGTTAAGGGAAACCTAGTTCGTGATTACGACGGAAAATTTGAGGGAACAGCGTTCAAGAAGTATCTTCGTGAAAGTTATGAAAAGTGGGTTATTCCTGCAAGGGTAGGGGAATACAGTGATAAACTTTCTAAGAGTTGTGATGAATTCTTGTCTCAAGCGAAAGCATATTTAGACTTAGAAGGAAAGAAGTAAATATTCCTGCGATAGTTTTCTGGAAGAAAACACTTCTGAAAGGAAAAAATAATTTTTAGTTTTTTTCTACGTCGGAATTTTACTATTAAACGTCGTTAAAATTTAATTTATACTACAAAAATCACAAAAATCACAAACCGAAATCCTTAAATATAAATTCTTTCTGTTCTTTGTATGAAAAAAGGTGTTATTTTGACTCTTCTTGCTTTTGCAGGAATATTTCTTATTGCTTCGTTCGTTCTTGCAATAAATATTGATGTTGAAAAGGTAAGCAGCAATGAAACATGGATTTCAAATCTTGATAAGCCAGTTGTCTTTAACCTTAGGATAACTAATCTCGGGGAAAGCAATGCTTTTAGTTTCTATAATCTTGCAGGTTTTTCAATGACCCCGGATGCAGCTGTTCCAATATCTAGCAGAGAAGTAAAAGTAGTGTCTTTAGAAGCGTTGCCTTTGGCAAAACTTCCAGAAAGTGGATTTTACACAATTCCTTATTATATAAGGGCTAACGACAAATCGGAAATTAGCAAAGAACTTACATTCAAGATAGTTGGCTTGAAAGACGCCTTTGAAGTAGGTTCCGGAGATGTTGATGTTAAAGCTAACTCTATTGAAATATTCATAAGAAACAAAGAGAACTTCAAATTTGAGAAAGTTAACGTGACTTTTTCCTCCCCCTTCTTTAACATGGAAAGAACACTCTCTCTTGCTCCTTACGAAACCAAAACATTTGTGGTTAAACTTAACGGTGAAGATTTCAAAACTTTATTAGCAGGATTTTATACTATGTCTGCAAAGGTTAACGTTGAAGGAAAAACTGCTACTGTTGAGGGTGTAATCAAGTTTATTGAAAAGAATCTTGTTACAACGACTAAAAAAGACTTTGGACTTTTTGTAAACACAAACTTAATTGAAAAGAAAAATGAGGGTAACACTATAGAACATTCTGAAACTGTCATAAAGAAAAACATTATCTCGAGGCTCTTTACTTCTTTCAGTCCGGACCCTGATGTTGTTGAAAGAACTGGCGGGGCCGTATATTACACTTGGACAAGGGATGTGAACCCTGGAGAAACATTTGGTATAACTGTAAAAACTAATTGGCTTTTCCCATTCCTAATAATTTTGTTCTTAGTTGTGGTTGTTGCAGTAGTTAGAAGATATTCGGAAACAAGCCTTACTCTTAACAAAAGAGTTTCATTTGTTAATGCTAAAGGTGGAGAATTTGCTTTAAAGGTTACAATTTTTGTCAAATCTAAAGGTTATATAGAAAGAGTTAACATAGTGGATAGACTTCCTCCTTTGGTAACTCTCTATGACAAGTTCGCTGGAGACAGACCTTCAAAAGTTGATGTTCCAAATAGAAGAATTGAATGGAACTTTGAGAAGCTTGCACCAGGAGAAACAAGAGTTCTTAATTACATAATTTACTCCAAGGTAGGTGTTCTTGGTAAGTTTGCACTTCCAGTCGCTGTAGGCCTTTTCGAGAAGAATGGAGCAATTCATGAATCAGAATCGAACAGAGCTTTTTTCGTTGCTGAGCAGAGAGCGAAATTACAAGGCGAGAGATGAGAACTTTTAAAAGTAAATAATTCTTAATTAAATGATGAAAAAGAGAAAAAAAGTTAATCGTTCTAAGAAAGGTAATCTCAAAGAAAGCAGACTAAAGTATCATCTCAAACACAAATCAAAGCTTACTTCCCTCTTAATTATCAAGGTATTGCTAGTTCTCTTTAGTTTTGGTGCTGGTGTTCTTGTTTATTTGTTCATCAACAATGTTATGATGCCGGTTCTTTCTGCAATTCTAGCCTTTGCAATAGCGTGTGTGTTGTATCTTTCTTTGATAGTAAAGGTTTTGAAGATACTTAAGTTCTGAAATAAATTTTTAAATCTCGCGGAGACGGTGATTAAATCGCGTATGACAAACCTTAAAAATACTTCAAGATTTCTTTAAGTGCGCAAGCAATCCCTCTGTAGCTTAGTGGTTAAAGCGCCTGGCTGTAGATTCGTCTAAGGTGGAGATTCCATTGCTGAAAGGCAAGGTGGACAACGATGAAACCCCAAAAGCCGGTTCTTGGGAAACGAAACTGAAAACTGGAAACAGAAAAGCAGTTCCCGGGAGATCCTCAGTTCGACTCTGAGCAGGGGGATTTTCTTTTTCTTCCTTTATTCCTTTAGAAAAGTATAAAAAATAGATGATTCTTTGTTAAATTATGGGATTATGGGAATGGCTTGCAGAAGGAGAGACTCCAAAGGCAAAGACGCTAAAATCAACAAAAACGCATAATCAATTGCCTAAGAAGGTAAAAGTAAACGTAAACGTAAAAGTAGGTTTATCTAAAGATGTTAAGAACAAGTGGAGTGAAGCTTATTGTGCACCTGTTGTTGAGAAGCTAAAAGGCGGTGCTCTTTACAAAGTTTATTATGAACAAATTAATTCTGGTGAATACTCCAGAAAAGTAGCGTATCTTAAAATTATTTTTTCTAATAAAAATGAAATAGTAATCTCTCCGTTAAGTGAACTAAAAAAAGAATATGTAAAAAAGATGATAGAAGGCAAAGTTGTTGTGCCTATTGCTAAATATGAATTCCTGGACAAATCACGATTGCCAAAGCATCTTAACCTTTTTAGAATGGAGAACAACTTTTTTGATTTGCCCGAAGAAATGGTTAACAAAATTGCTAAAAGTAGAAAGTTAAAAATAATTAATTCTAGACATTTTGAGAGCGTAAATAAGCAGAAATAAAGAGGAGATATCTTAGAACCCCTTCTTTTTCGAAACATCTCTTGAAAACCAATAATCCTTAAATATAGAGTGTGGTACGATAAGTAATGCTTGACGATAAATATCGCATGGGGCAAACAGTTGCTTATCACGACGATGTTAGCGAGCTACGTGTTGAAGTTTTGCAAAATATGTCTCGTGGTGATAGAACAACTTACAAACTTAAGGTTCTGAAGGTTGTAGAGCTAAGGGACGGAGTTCCTGCGTTGTTTAGGGAAAAAGGAACAGAATTTTATTGTGACAAACCTCGTGAAGGTTCCGGGCGTCGTGGATTGTGGAACTTAGTAGACGACTGAACATTTCTTTTTGAATCATAGAAATATTTAAAACCACCTTGTAGTTAAACACGATACCATGGTGATACGACTTGATAGATATTTTTACAACGCTCTTTTTGGAAGAACAAAATTCAAAGAAGAGAAATTGAACTTTGAGGGAACAAGAATATTACTCAATTATCTTGTAGGCAAGGGAAAAATGTGTAGTGTTGGTGATGTTGCATTCTACCACCCTTCAGGAAAGATTTTTTCAGAAGAATCAAGTCCTCAAAAGGCTTATGATTTTTTTTCCAGAACTTTTAAACCGTCACAGATTCATGCTTTGCAGTTTAAACCTGCGAGGGGAAAATATCAAGTTTACTCTGGAAACAGTAGTGAAAGATACTATATTGAGATTTCGGCCGAAAGAATTTGGATAAATCATCATCAGAGAAAGAAGAACCTTTCAGAAAGACAATCGAAGAGAATGACTCTTGAATTTTTGGTTAAAAATCCTTAATTTATCCTCGTTAAATGCATAGGTTGTCGACTATAGAAATATTTAAAAAGAATATTTATCTAAGAAAATTAACAAAAGGGGTTGATAAAATGGCACAAAGTTTTGGAGATCCTGCAGATGAGGATGATTTTGAAGAAGAAGTGGATGATTTAGAACTTGATGAGTTTTAACCTTTTATTATTTTATCTCGAGGGCAATCAAGTTATTTTCTTTTTTTAGTTCTTCAAAGTTGTAGTTTATGACTAGTCGGAGTTCTCTTACACTTGTTTGAACCACTAGAATATTTGTCAGATATACCAGTCTTCCTGAGCCTACTGGAAGAGATTTAAGTTCCAGCTCTTTTATTGATTTATTGTCCGCGTAAATTGTAATTTTTCCACTTTCTGAACTCTTTAGGCCCTCATTCCTTATTGATATATTAACATCTAGATACCTTCCCTTCATAGATGCAGAAGCGTTTTCAAAAGTAAGGTCGGGAAGACTTGGGATGGCATAGATTTCATCAATGAAATTGATTGTGTCTTGTCCTATTTCTTGGTTGCATTTGCTGAGGTTATACATGATATTGTTTTTGTTTTTAGAATGGTCAAATCCTAAAACGTGAAGAAGTTCGTGAATTGCAACGTTCGGGTTTTCGCACGTGGAATCGCGGAGAAGCGTTACTGCCCCCTTTGTTATAACATTAAAATCTCCTGATTGTGTAATATTTGTCGGTCCACCTTCTCCTGCAATGAAAAGATCCCCTTCAAATTTTGCTTTGCTGTCACATGTTACAAGTATTTCTTCATTATTACTAACAGGGTAAAATCTGAGAATTGTTTTGTTTTCAATTGTAAAGAAGGCGTTCTTCATGTCGTCTGCCTTTTGAAGAGGACAATTTTCAATTCTGTATGAAATACGCGGCTCTGGAAAACGCATATTATTGTAAAATTGCATATTTTCTTCTGATGAAGAATTCATTGTGAAGTTAGTGTCTTTTGGTCCAGAAGTGCGAAGTTGAAGTTCTTGAACTGGAATAAACCAATAAAAGGTAAGCAAACCAATTACAACTAAAAAGAAGATAAAACCAAGAACTTTTTTCCAAGACATACAAGAAGAATGTTTAAGAAATTTATAAAGTTTTGTTGAGAGCTTTAATAGCTAATTCGTTCCGTGAGTTTTTGGAACGTAACCCATTGCAGTAATTCTTTTCGCGCCAGGCGTTTCAGAACGGTGCACGTCAGAGAGATAAACTATTTTTTCCCTTGCTGCATAGCTTATCAAATGATTCTCTGCCACTTCATCTGAAAGTCCAGTGCCTACAATCAACTTTTTCAATTGAATGTAATCTGTAGTGAGGTTTGCAGGAATCTTTCCATTCAGAATAGTAATTCCTTTCTCTCCCGCCATTTCTTCTAAAGTTCTTGCTTTTTTACCAAAACCTAAAAAACTCATCAATACCAAACCTTATCCTACTTTTTAAAGATTATTGTTATCTCGTATTATGCTTTAAACAAACCTTATCAAAAGTTTTAAAAACAGTTTTCCTTATCACTAATAGTACACAATGCTCCGATGGTCTAGGCTCAGAACATCTCTACGAGATTCTGGCTAAATCCCACGGTGCATAAGAAACGCTCCGATGGTCTAACGGCTATGACGCTAGCCTGTCGCGCTGGAAACCCGGGTCCGACTCCCGGTCGGGGCGTTAGTATAAAATGATACATCTAAGGGATGTTGGTTTCTTTAGAAAAGAATAAATTCTCGAAGTCTCTATTGTTAAGGATATGAATCAAACAACACCAGTTGGTATTAGTGATGAGATATTAACATTTTGTAGGGAAATAGATCCTTCAACAAACCCTACATTCGTAGATGTTATTCCCACCAAAGATTCTAAACACCAAGACTGTTTTAGTAATGTAGAAAGTCATATCAAAGAATTTGGGGGAAATATTGGATATGGTTGGACGATATGGGAAAGCCCAAATCTCTTTATTGAAGCAGAATTTCATGCAGTTTGGATTGATAACAAAAGGAAATATATTGATATAACCCCCAAAAAAGATGGGGAGAAAAAAATTTTATTCTTTCCTAATACCCCACAGCTTGCTGTGGGGATAAAGCTATAAGT
>JBBSYF010000011.1:0-3431 GCA_038045405.1 Nanobdellota archaeon
CGGAAACATTTTTTATTTACTGATTCTCTGCCAAGCCCTTTCTTGTTCTAATCTTTCTTACAACGTCTGCTTGGATGCTTGCAGGAGTTTTTTCGAACATCTGATCTGCGAGAGAAGAAGTTCCTCTCCCTTCTGTAGCTGAACGTAAATCAGAACTCCACCCAATCATTTCTGCAACAGGAAGTTTTACTTTCATTTCAGTTTGTGCTTCTTCTTGCTTAACTTCCAACAGCTGTCCTCTCTTTCCGCTAACAAGTTTTGTAACAGCGCTTAAGAATTTATCTGGCATTTCAATAACGTGAATTTGCATTGGTTCGAACATGGCAGGATTTGCTTTCCTCATTGCTTCAGTAATTGCTTCTCTAACTGCAGGATAAACTTGGGCTGGCCCTCGATGAATCGCATCTTCGTGAAGCTTTGTGTCATCTAATGAAATTTTCATTTTTATGCAAGGCTCTCTTGCCAAAGGTCCTTGGTCTACAACCATTTCGAAAGCATCAAGAACCATTTCTATTACTTCTCCAATATGAACTTCTCCTCTTGTATCATCAGAGAACATATTTCCTTTGTAAACATCTCTTACATTTCTGATTGCATCCCCACCCCAACCTAATTTCGCAAGAACAGCGGCAACCTCGTCGCTTTTTTTCTTTACTCTTCCAGAACGCAACTCCCCACTTTTTATTGCTTCATAAACCGCGTCTTCCAAAGGTTCAACTTTTATAAAAAAGCTGTTGTGTTTGTTTGGACTTCTTCCCTCAACTGCTGGAGATTCTTTTCCAATTGTCTCTCGATAAACTATGATTGGCTCTGAAGTTTTTACGTCAAGCCCCTTCTCCGTTCTAATTCTGTTTTCAACAATTTCAAGATGCAACTCCCCCATACCAGACATTAAACTCTCTCCAGTCTGCTCGTTAATTTCTATTTTTATTGAAGGGTCTTCCTTTGCTACTTTTTTAAGAATTTCAACAAGTTTTGGGAGGTCACTTGTTTTCTTTACTTCGATTGCCTTCGTGATAACTGGTTCGAAAATGTGTTTAAGTTCTTCGAAAGGTGTTTCAGGTTCGAAAGTTATTGTTTCTCCAGCCTCGCCCGTTACACCAGATATTGCAAGAACATTTCCCGGGCCTATTTCATCTATCTGTTCGGGTTTTATTCCGTTGTAAATGAAAAGTTGTTGTACCTTTTGTTTTTGTTTTGCAAGATTAAGATAAACCTCTTGTCCAGTTTTCAAAGTTCCAGAGAACAATCTTCCAGCCGAAATTTCTTTTGCGCTTTTAGGTTCGATAACAATTCTCGTAATAACAAAAGCAACTTTTCCCTTGGGGTCGCAGTTAATCAAACCCTTTCCAAATTCAGAATCAGCATCTCCGTGCCATATTTTTGGAATTCTATATTTTTGTGCTTCCAACGGGTCTGGCAAATGTTTTACTACCATATCAAGAAGAACTTCATAAAGAGGGGCATTTTTCCAAACCCAATCATTCTTTTCCTTTTCATCCATCTCTTGGTAAAGTTTGAAAATATCTTTGAAAGTTATATTCTTTTTCTGCATGAAAGGTACAGAAAGAGCCCAATTCTCCCTCGCAGAGCCGAAAGCGACACTTCCATCTTTAATATCAACAGCCCATTTCTCCTTAAATTCCTGATCAGCAACTTTTTTAATTAAGTCGTTAAATTCGTGGAAAATATCTATGAACCTTTGCTGCATTTGTTCTGGAGTCAATTTCAATTCTTTGATAAGTCTGTCAACTTTGTTTATGAACAAAACAGGTTTAACTCTTTCTCTTAATGCTTGTTTGATGACAGTCTCTGTTTGGGGCATTATTCCTTCAACAGCACAAACAAGAACAATTGTTCCATCGATAGCTCTCATTGCCCTAGTTACGTTTCCACCGAAGTCAACGTGTCCAGGTGTGTCAATAAGATTGATTAAATACTCTTTTCCGTGGAAATCGTGAACCATAGAAACGTTTGCAGCGTCAACAGTCATAAGTCTTTCTTGTTCGTCAAGATGTTGCCATGTAGCCATTCCAGCATCCAAATCTCCAGCAGATTTTTCTGCCATGTGCCCAGACGCAGCGAGAAGGTTGTCTGTCAATGCAGTCTTTCCGTGGTGAATGTGTGCAGATGTTGCAATATTACGAATATGCTTCTGGTCGCTACTAATTCTCTTTATTTTCGAAAACTGATTTTCTTTGTCTGCCATTTGATTTATCGAGTGGCCTGGCGGAATCTTTCCAGCCTGCCATATAAATAAGTCAAGAAAAAATTTGTTTTTAAAGTTGTTGGTTTTGGTTGTGAAAAGCTTAAAAACAATATTGGTTGAACTAACTAATGAAAAGAATTTTGATACAGAACAAATCTAGAACGAGTGCTACTTTAGATTCTCTTAAGGATTTAGTCCAAGGAGACTTTGAAGGAAGATTAGAAATTGAAGCGACGATGTGCCTGTCAGAAACTGAACTTGAAATAACCAAGTATGGTCTTATAATCTGTCACCCGCATATTAAACCAAACTCCTGTTGCGTTCCCTATTTCTTTAAAGCTAGAGCGAGTAAGGTCCCCGTAATTTTTACCTATGTGGTAAAAACGGAAGAAACAGAAACATTAGAAGCCATGTCGGACCAATTTAAGATAGACTTGAAACATCAATCTTCTTTAGGCCACCAATTTTATACAGATTTAATAAAAAGTTTGGAAGGACAATTTTAGATTAAGTTTCTAATTTTTTAAATAAAATTTTTAAATAAAATTATCGTGCAGAATCGGCTTGCTTCACTCGGCCAGAATGGACGAAAGGCAATGAAAGCAGACTATTTATCGAGCGCTGTCTGCTTGCTTTTCAGACTCGTTCTTTTTCTTCATTGCAAAGCTTTCTTGGTTTTTTTCAGCAGAAAGCATAATCTCTTCTGCAATAGCTTGTGCAATATCTTTCTTTTTTCCGAAGGCTTTGTCTCCAGCTCCGTGAATGATATATTTCAAAGCAAGATTAACACGTCTTAATGGGGCAACGTCAACAGCCTGAGGATACCTTGCTCCACCATATTCAATAACCGTTACTTCGTCTCTTGGTGCAGAATTTTCTATTGCTCTTACAAAGACTACAACAGGGTTTTCTCCAGTCTTTTTGTGAATGATATCAAAAGCTTCCAAAACGATTCTAGCATTTCTCGTGTATTTTCCTGTCGCTGTTCCAAGAATAATCCTATGTTTCTTTCCTCGATGTCCACCAACAGCAAGTTTGTTGATTAGTCTTTCAACAAGATTCACTTTTGTTTGTCCGAATTTTTGAACATTTCTTCCTTGACTTTTCAAAGCCAACTTAGGAGTAAGGTTGATAACACTTTTCAATCCTTGATCCTGAACAACAATTCCGTTTGTTTCATACAAGTCAAAAATTTTAAATATCATTTTTTCTGCCATTTTAT
>JBBSYF010000011.1:3531-13653 GCA_038045405.1 Nanobdellota archaeon
CCGTTTGTTTCATACAAGTCAAAAATTTTAAATATCATTTTTTCTGCCATTTTATACTCTAGCCTCCAAAGCTGGTCTTTTTGCAATTACTTCTTTTGCGCATGTCATAATCTTTTCTGTGACGACTCTTACTACTCTCTCGTCGGATGAAACAACCTCTAATGATGCAAAATGTTTGTCATCAACATCATAAACATCTGGAGTGTGTATCTCCGCTGCCAGGATATAATCTCCCTCTGCGGATGAAGCTAAATAAACACTTCCGTCATAACCGAAATTAGAACGGTTTCCAAAAGCAACGTGTTCAGACGAATCAGAATTATCTAAAACCATTCTTGTTAAATCTTCGAACTCGTAAGTCGCTAATCCAAACTCCTTTTTTGATTTATGCCATACCATTTTATCTTCTACCCTTCTCGATTATTCCCTGCCAAAGTAGGTGCAGAGGCTGATCATTTACTTGAATAACTTGAAATCTAACTCCGGGAATATCTCCCTTTGTTCTTCCTTGCTTTCCACCAATTCTTTCAATCAAAACCTCGTCGTGTTCATCGATGAATTTCTGTGCAAGATTTCCAGGAATGAAAGCAGTAACTACTTTACTATTTTTTGTCAACTGAACTTTGCAACATTTTCTCATCGCAGAGTTTGGTTGCTTTGCTTCTTTCTGAATTTTTTGAAGAACAATTCCTTTCGCTTGGTTTGCTCCTTCAAGAGGGTCAGACTTTGCATAAAGATTTAGAGTTTTCACTTTGTAGTTTCTATCTGCCCATCTAAATTTCTTTCTATTTTTTTGTAGCTTAGCTGCGTTTTTTAATCCCATGTTCTAATAATAACTAATTGAGAAATTGCTTTTTAAATGTTTTCTGAGGATTTTAGTTGGTTAATCTAACAATTAATTGAATTTTTTCTAAAAATATTTTCACTAAAGTTTACTTGACGGTGGAACTATGGGTGGTGCTCCCCCACTGGGCGGTTGTTGAGGTGGTTGGGGTCTTGGTTCTGCTCTACGAGGCTCTCCCCTGGGAGGTTGCGAGGGATGTCCTTGCGGTCCCATTCTTGGCAGTTGAGAACGTCCTGGTGGAGGTCCAACTCTTGGTGTTTGAGGATGTTGCCCCCGAGGTTCTGCTCTACGTGGCTCTCCTTTAGGTGGTTGTATAGGATGTTGCCTTGGTGGTTCTACTCTGTTACCAATGAAAGGGCGTATTGGTAAGTACATTCGAGATTGATAACGAGAATTTTCAAGTTGGCAATACAAGCTGCTCATTCTCATCCAGCAATCATCATATCTAGAATTATATCCATAGTCACGTCCATACCTTGATGTTTCATAAATATAAATTATTCGAGTTTCATGATGTGGTTTAGTTTCAGGAGGCATATGACATGCAACTGAACCCAACAGTGATGCCAACAGAAGCAACTTTTTCATCTTTTTTGTCTCCTTACAAACGATAGCACCAACACTAATTAATAGCGAGACAAGTATTTAAACGTTTTTCTGAGAAAAAACAACGAGTATCATAATGTTTAAAAAGAACATTCTTGAATAATTTTTATGGGTTTAACAAAACGACTCGCTCGAAGTATTTGGATAATCGGATTATCTACTTTAGTCGCATGTGCTCGTGAAGAGCCTAAAGAACTTAAAGAAGAAGCAGAGTATGTTACATTCAAAGCACCAGAAGTACAGTATCTCTCTGGAAAAGTAATGGGTGAAAATTTCCAAAGAAATTTTGCTGACCCTCATCGGTATTTTTTCTCATTGCAAACTGCAGATAGTTCTATGAAGTTAATTGTTTGTGCAGGGGATTATAATGCCTCGCAAATGGATGCTCTGGTAAATAAAGAAAGTAACATAAAGCTAAGATTAGAATCTAGAGCTAATAGCCCTAAACCAACAGATCAAGAATTTTATTTATGCAAAGAGAACTTAGTTGAAATAGACGGAATGAAAGTTGATTTTTCTAAGCCAAATAGATTTTAAAATTTTCTAAAAATCATTCAAACAATCCTAAACTCTTTATCAAAGAAATCTTTTACTATCTTCTGCATCTCGAAAAGTCTTTTTTTGTTTCTTCCAATGAGCATTGCCTTGTTATCCCCACCAGTAATCAAAATTTCTCCATCCCTTATTTCAAAATTTTTGAAAGTCGTCGGACTTACAACAGACCTTACAAAAAATTCAGCATCTCTTAGGTTTTCAGGGAATGCAACAATCTTTATTCTTCTTTGAAGAATTTCACTCATTTCTTTTATATTCCTGCCATTTTCACCGACGGATCTTTGAACGAGAGCTTTTGGAACACAGAAAACTAGTCCTTCATTATACTTAAAACAGAATCTCGTTCTTACACCCATTATTCTTTCAAACAAATTCAGATAACGAATATCCTGCATATCAATCGTGTTAGTCATGTTAACTTAAACTCTTAGAATTTTTTATTTTATAAACTTTTGTTTACAAAACTTTCACTTATTAACTCCTTCTACAATCTTTGCGTCTGCCCTTTTCTTGTCTGCTTCTTTTCTTACCAGAGGTCCGACGACTTTGACTAAAAGTCCTGGTAGTCCTGTACCAACAGGAACAGGTTGATTCAATATAACATTCTCAACAACACTTGAAAGATAATCCTTGTTTCCCTTTATCGTTGCATTGACAAACTGCTTTACAGGGGTTTCGAAAGTTGCTCTTGCAAGTATGGATGATTTTTGTGCGATGATTCCAATTCTTGTTACACCCTTAACCTCACCAGTATTAGTCATAGCATCTGAGATAAGTTTTAGGTGTCTCTTGTCGATATTCAAACCTTGAGTGTTAAGAACTTCCTGTATTTCATTCATTATAAGTTGTCTTGCTGCCTCGATACCGAAGACAACTGCAACCTCGTGTAAATCATTTGAAACCAATTTTTCTGGAGCAACTTCTTTAATTTCAAGTATTTTTTTCAAGTTTGTTCCGAAAGTCATTGTAACAAAATCATTGTTTTTCTTTACAATCAAAATTTGTTTTATTCCCTTAACACCCGATATAATTGTTTTCTTAAGCTTCTCTTTAACCTGATAAATATCTCTGAAGTTCATTTCAGATGCATTAATTGTCACAGAATCCTGTTTTTCTTTTGCAACAAATCCTGCTTCGTTAAGTCTTTCAACAATTGTCTTCAGTGAAACATGACTGTGTCTTAATCCGTCCTTGTCTATCTTTATTTCTATTTTTTTGTTGCTGAAATCAAGATCAATCTCAGAAGCAATATCTTTTACCGTTACTTCCTTAATTTTTTCAGCAAAAACTCTAGCATCTTTTTCATTATTGTATTCTTTCTTAAGATATATTTCCATCTTCGGACTTGATGGTTTCTTTCTTGCGTCGAAAATTTCTATAAGTCTTGGCAATCCCTGTGTAACTTGCATCTCGCTAACTCCGGCGAAGTGGAAAGTTCTAAGAACCATTTGTGTAGAAGGTTCTCCAAAGCTTTGGGATGTCACAACTCCTATTGCCTCTCCAGCCTCAAGCTTTCCGTCAAGATGAAGTTTCGAAACATCCATTCCATCGTCCCCGTATATGAATTGAATCACGTTGTTGTTGCTATCTCTTATTGTTCCATCGTATTCCATTCTCAAGTCTTGTAAAGCGTTTGCCAATCTTCTGTACAAATATCCAGATTTTGGTGTTCTAAGAGCAGTGTCCATCAGATTGGCTCTTCCAGTCATAGCTCCGAAGAAGAATTCATCCGGCCTAAGTCCTTTAATGAACGGACTTCTAATGAATCCTTTTGACTTTGGAGACATTTCATTTTCCTTGAAGAAAGAAAGTGTTCTGTTCTTGTATCCAATATCAATTCTTCTTCCTTCCAAGTCTTGCTGTCCAACACAACAAGCCATCTGAGTAATATTCAGAACGTTTCCACCACCACCAGATCTTAACATGTACGTTACGGGATTTTCTTCAGGGAATTCTTTTTTAACAATCTCTCCAATCTTTGTTCTTACTTCGTTTAAAGCCTTAAGTATCTTTATTTCTCTTGATTCTTCAGCACTCTTACCCTGAATTATTTCAAGTGTTCCGTCGTTATAACTTCCAACAATTTCTCTTGCTTTTTCTTCTGCTTTTTTTACAATTTCTTCACTTGCATCGATAACTTTCTGCTCAACGTCAAGGTCATTAACCGAAATAGTTATTCCTCTTGCTGTAAGGTGATTTTTTCCAAGATTGAATGCTTTCTTAATTGCTTCAAATGCTTCAAGTCTTCCCATTTTTTTGTCAATTTCTTTTACTAATTCTCCATCTTCACTACCGAAAAGGCTATTGTCAATAATGCCACTAGTTATTTCCCCATCCTTAATCTTTACACTGTCATTAGAGAAATTAATTTTTGGAAGGATGCTTGAGAAAAGTTCAGTACCTGTGACAGTTTTCTTTGAAAATTGATGGTTAACTCCAGATCTGTAAAGAAGTTGGTTCGCTTCTTCACGAGAAAAGGTTTCAATTCCAAGAAGATAGCCGCCTGTGATTGCATCTTGAGAACATCCTATCCAGTTTGTGTTATTTCTTGGAGATATTAAATTTTTCTTAACTTCAAGAAGGATTTTTGCTTCTGCTCTTGCTTCTTCAGTTTGTGGACTGTGAATGTTCATTTCGTCCCCGTCGAAGTCGGCGTTATAAGGGGCAGCTACAGAAGGGTGTAGTCTAAACGTTCTTCCAGGCAAAACTTTCACGTAGTGAGCCATAAGGCTTCCCTTGTGCAAGCTAGGGTGTCTATTGAATAATACTATATCTCCATTTTCTAGATGTCTTTCTACTTGGTACCCTGGTGAAATCTCTCCCATTATTTCTTCTTTTAACTCAGGAGTTATCTTTTTCCTTTTTCCGTCAGGTCTTATAACATAATTTGCTCCAGGATATGTAGCTCCCATCTCAATAAGTTTCTTTATTCTGTCAATGTTAATGTCATTTACAGTTTCAGCTACCGTAACCACACGAGCAATTTCATAAGGAATTCCAACTTCGTTAATCTCTATGGAAGGATCTGGAGAAATAACTGTTCTTCCAGAATAGTTTACTCTTTTACCTGCAAGGTTCTTTCTTATTCTTCCCTCTTTACCCTTAATTCTTTCTGTGATTGTTTTCAATGGTTGTCCTGAACGGTGTCTTGCTGGAGGAATTCTTGCAACAGTGTTGTCAAAGAAAGTTGTTACGTGGAATTGCAATAAGTCCCACAAATCTTCAATGATAACCTCAGGGGCTCCCGCATTTAGATTTTCCCAAAGTCTTTGATTAGCTCTTATGATATCTGAAAGTTTGTGTGTTAAATCATCTTCGCTTCTTTCTCCAGACTCAAGAATAATACTTGGTCTTACGGTTACTGGTGGAACAAGAAGTGCTGTTAATACTGCCCATTCTGGTTTGAAGTTTTTCGCATTCATACCTATCTTCATCAATTCTTCTTCAGGAATTTTTACCAAAATTTCTCTTACTTCAGTAGGAAATATTCTCGTTTTCCCTCTATAAAATGTGGTTGGCTTGTCAAGTCTTATTTTTTCTTGCGTAGAACTACAATGTGGACATTTTTTTGAGTCTTTTGCTTTTTTAACTCTGTTACTTGGAGTATTCTTTTCAAATTCTTTGTCAGTAATCATAAGTTTTCCACATTCATAACAGAAAGACCTCAAGCAAAGTTCCATTACGGGAACATATTTTAAGTGAATAACTGAACGAGCCAAATCAATGCTTCCAGAGTGTCCCAAACATTCCTTCAATCTTCCTCCACAAGTTCTACAACGAACTCCAGGGTCGATTGCTCCAAGTCTCAAATCCATTAATCCCCCATCAACAGGATATCCATCTATGTCATAAAGCTCAGGAGTTACTATTTTAGCAACTGAAAGTTTTTTGATTTTGTCTGGCCCAAGCAAGCTGAATCCAATTTCCTTTATTTTTTTCCTTATGATTTGCATTTTATTTCAAAGTGTCTCCACTGTGATGAATCAAAAGCTCACCATTATTTAGCTCAAAATGAACATGTTTTTTATTAACAGTTAAATCCTTAAGTTTTTTTATTAACTCTAGTATTTTTTTGTCTTCCAGTTCTACCTCAATAAACTTGTCTTCTTCATCAATTGAAATTACTTTATTACTTTTTTTCATTTTATTTTTAGTTAATTTCCAAAACTTTTTTTATTTTATTTGATAAACCATCATTAACTAATAGACTTAGCTCAATAGTCTTCCTTCTAGAATTAACTCTAATAGTTGCAGTTCCTTCTTTAGTTTGATAAGTAAACATTTTATTTCCTTCAAGAACATCCATAGCGTCTTGGGAAACCTGTGCATTCATCTTAGCATTATGAAGTGCAACTATTCTAAATGCTTCATCGTATTTTGCCCCTGTAAATACTTCAAACATTCTGTTATATTTTATTTCTGTCTGTTTTGTCATTTTAATTTTGTTTTATTTTTACTCGTATTTATTCTTCAATCCGAAAGTCGTGTGGATATGTAATCCTTGAAGTTCTTCAAGTAGAAGTTTGAAAGCGTATGAAACTTCAACAGACTCAACTTCTTCGCTTCCACATACTGAACAGATTTTTTTGTTTCTAATATTATCTTCTATTGCAACTGAACCACACTTGCTACAAATAGGAAGAACAACTTTATCAGAATCGTATCTTTCTTTCAATAATAATGAAGCTCCGTGAGCAACAAGTGCTTGCTGTTCCATTTCTCCCAAACGCAATGCTCCTCCACGAGAACGTCCTTCAACAGGTTGTCTTGTAAGCAATGCAACTTTTCCAGCAGCTCTTCCGTGTAATTTGTTTGCAACCATATATTTAAGTTTCAAGTAGTAAAGGTTTCCGATGAATATTTTTGCACTTAATTTTTTCCCAGTAACTCCAGAATACATTGTTTCTTTTCCATCATAACTGAATCCAAGTTCTTTCAATTGTTCTTCAAGATCGTCCTTGCCAACACCCGAGAAAGATGTTCCATCAACAATTTCTCCGCTTAGGCATCCAACTTTTCCAGCAAGTACTTCTAGAAGGTAACCAACAGTCATTCTGCTTGGAAGTCCGTGAGGATTGAACATAACGTCAGGTCTTACTCCTTTTGATGTGAAAGGAACATCTTCTTCATCAAGAAGCATTCCAATAACTCCTTTTTGTCCGTGAGAAGTTGCAAATTTGTCCCCCGGCTCAGGAATTCTTTGATCTCTAACTTTTACCTGAACGATTTTATTTCCATCTTCATCTTCAGTAATGAAAACAGCTTCAACAGTTCCCTTTTCTTCTTGTTTCATTGTTACACTCGATTCTTTTTTAGTTCTTACAGAAATTTCTCTTGCTTCAGATAAGAATTTAGGAGGAGACATTTTACCAATCAAAACTTCTCCTTCTCCGATTTCTGCTTCTGGGTAAGCTATTCCATCAGTCTCAAGGAATCTGTAACTTGCTTCAGTTTTGTATCCGGAAGCGTCTTTTTCAGGAATTGCAATCTCATCTTTCAACCCTCCAGCATAGTTCATCTCAATCGCGCTATAAGGCCTGAAGTAAAAGCTTCTTCCAACACCTCTGTCAACACTTCCTTTGTTAAGAACAAGAGCGTCTTCCATATTGTATCCTTCGTAAGGCATAATTGCAACAACAAGATTTTGTCCTGCAGAGTAAGCATTCAAAGTATCATAAACAAAACTTCTCACGATTGGTTTTTGAGGATATTGTAAAACAGAAACATCTGTGTCAAGTCTTGCTAAATAATTTGCAGCATACAATCCAAGAGATTGCTTCTGAGTTTTGGATCCTCTGTTCAATCTCGAACTCTGGTCGTGGTTTCCGTATGGAACTAAGGAAGTTATAACTCCAAATAAGTCCATAGTGTCAACTTCGAGGTGAGTATTTTCTTTTGTTAATTCTTTTTCCTCCAAGCAGACTAGAGCGCTTTCTTCCTCTGATGCATCTAAATATTCAATTATTCCCTCTTTTATCAAATCGTTCCACTTCATTTCTTCTCTTTCTATTCTAACCATGTGCTCTTCTTTCAATCTCGATGCCCCGTTCTCAACAATTATCAAAGGTCTCAAAACTCTTCCAGGTTCTGTTGAAATTAAAACGTTTTGGAAGTGCGGATCGTGTCTTATGTTCATCTGTATTGGCAAGGCACCAGATCTTCTTCTTTTTCTTATTTTATTTGCAAACTCTACAGGATTCTTTACAGAACCAATAAACATTCCATTGAAGAAAACTTCAGTGTCTTCTGGGCCGTCTTTTTCCATCCCTTCTTCTTCAAGAACTTTCAAAAAATCTTCTGGGTTAAGTTCAACTCTCGTCGATACTTTCGCAAGGATTGCAAGGTTTTTTCTCAAACCGATTTCAGTTCCTTCAGGAGTTTCAATAGGACAGAATCTTCCGTAATGCGTTGGATGAAGTGTTCTTGCTGCAAAGTTTTCTTGGTCACTTGGAAGCATAGAAGAAACTCTTTGGAGCTGTGAGATTGTTGCAAGATAATTTGTTTTGTCCATGTTCTGTGTTATTCCGGATCTTTCTCCAGTCCAACTTCCAGTAGCGATTGCGGATTCAACTCTATGAGAAAATAACGTCGATTTCGCAATAATTTTTATGGAGAAGAATTTTCTTCTCTTTGTTGCTTTTTGCAAAGAGTATTGAATATCTCTTATCAAAATTCCAAGGTTAACTCGAAATAAAGTTGCAAGTAAGTCTCCAGAAAGTCTAACTCTTTTGTTTGCATAATGGTCTTTATCTGTTCTTAAAGAAGGATTTTCTTTTGCGATTAAGAATTGTTTTATCAACTTGCATAGGGTTACTGCTTTTTTCATTCTGTCTTCTTTCTTTTGTCCAATGTGTGGGAAAAGATAAGAGTCTATTCTTTGCTTTACTCTATCAAGAATTTCTTTTTTTGTTCCTTGAAGGTTAGCCTTCTCAGAAATGTACATCATTGCATCTTCTTTAGTTGAGATGTTCACAAACTCATAAAGATTGACGATAATAGAGTCTGTTTCTTTTCCTATGTATTTTTGGATATCAGATTCTCTTGTCATTCCAAGTGCTTTAAGAATTACAACTGCGGGAATATCTTTGAGCTTGCTGAAAGAAACATCAAAAATTCCTTCCTTGCTTTCTGAAATTAAAACAGGGATTCTGTAAGTTCCTTTTAGTGAGAATAATTTAAGTGCCAATTCTTTTCTTGCATTTGATTCTATGAATGGTTGATTTTCTGCTAAATCTTCAGCCATAACCATAACTCTCTCGTTTCCCCTTATAACAAAATATCCCCCGGGGTCCATAGGGTCATGATAACCTTTTATCAAATCGTCTCTTGACATTCCGAAAGTGTTACATGCCTTACTCTTTACCATAATAGGAATTTTTCCTATTTCAACAGTTTCTGAGTCAACTTGATCATCTTTCTTTACTGTAATTTCAAGAGTAACAGGTGCTGCATATGTTAAATTTCTCATTCTTGCTTCTGAAGGGGTTACTAATGAAGAACTTCCGTCAGCCTCGATAACTCTTGGTTTTCCTACTGCAATTTTTCCTAAGCTAATTTCAAAATCTTCGTTATTTATTGTCTCAGAAATTTCTGTAACGATTTCCTGCATCCTTTTTTCCAAGAAGTTATTGAAAGAAATAATATTAGACTCAACTAGTGAGTGTTCTTTCAAATATTTTTTTACTATTAAGTGTTTTCTGTTTTCCATTGTTTTTTGATTAAATTTCCGTCAAGCTAAACTTTCTAATTATACTACAACCCTGTAATAAAAAACGGTTTCTTCCCCGTCCTTTCTTTCAATCTTGATTATGTTTCCAACTTCACATCCTTCGGGTAAAGCAGGATCGTCGGAAAAAACTTTTGGTAATTGTGCTCTAGAAATATTGAACTCTTTTAGCAATTCTTCAGCCTCTTTCTCTTTGAGTTTTATGTGTTTTGGTTGTAAAATGTGCATAGCGTCGGGGTTATTTGGGAATGAATTTAATGACTGACTAATAATAAAAGATATCAAATTTTGCCTTAAAAACCTTTCTGTTTTGAAAGTTTTTCAGATTTTAGAAGGAAAAAGTGGCCCCGATGGGATTTGAACCCACGACACCTGGATTAAAAGTCCAGTG
>JBBSYF010000011.1:13753-21157 GCA_038045405.1 Nanobdellota archaeon
AAAAAGTGGCCCCGATGGGATTTGAACCCACGACACCTGGATTAAAAGTCCAGTGCTCTACCAGGCTGAGCTACGGAGCCATTCCGTTTTGTGCTGAGTATGCTCGGATGGTTGTGCATTAAAGCACCTTACCAGGCTGAGCTACGGAGCCGTAACTCAGAGTAAGTTTTATCATTTAAAAAAGCTTTTGTTAAGAATTATTTAAGGATTTTCTTTCAAAAATTTCTCGTATGCGAGTTTTAATCCTAGCTCGTTGTAGTTTTGGCTAATCCAACTTTTTTTATTTATTTCCTCAAGACATATTGTTGCAATATTCTTCGCGGCATCTTTATCCACCGAGGATATTCTCCTAAGCCCTCTTGAGATAAGATAATAGTTGAAAATGTTTGCTCCTGCTGATCCTATGGAAGCAGATAGCCCCGCTACTCCAGACAAATACACTAAAAGATTCAAATTATCATTGTTCATCATAATTTTTCAGTATAGAATTCTACTTATAAATGTTTCCCGAGCTTTTCTTCAAAATCTTCTGAAGACATCGAGCCAACAAACCTGTCCTTTATTTCTCCGTCCTTGAAAAGGACAAAGTTTGGAATTGAAAAGATTTTGAATTTTTGCGCGAGAGCATTGTTTTCATCGATGTCTATCTTTGCGAACTTTATTTTGCCCTTAAATTTCTTTCCAAGTTCTTCCATTACTGGGCCCATTATAAGGCAAGGCATACACCATTCGGCAAAAAAATCAACGAGAACTAGTCCCTGTCCTTTCTTCGTAAAACTCTCAAATTCTTTTCCTGTAAGTTCTGAAACATAAGTTCCCATTTAAACTTAGAACAAAAGGGTTTTATAAAAGTTTTCTTAATGGTTCCATAGCTATCCTTGACCAGTTTTCAACATTAAATTCCGGGTTCAAGCACATTTCTTCGAGTTCTCCAACAGAACACAACTTTATCCTTGCTATTTCATGGTCTCGGGGTTTAACACTCTCTGTATAAATATCTAAATTATACAAAATTCCAAAATGAACTTTTCCAACTTCGTTTAAGTCATCATTTATGTAACCAATAACTTTAGGATTTCTAATTAAAGCATTCTCAAAAAGTAATTCCTCATCTGCTACCTCTCTCATCAAACTTTCTTTTATAGGATTTCTTACTCCAGTGTCTGAAGGCTCAATATGTCCCCCAAATCCCCAAGCCCATTTTTCATGAAGCCTTTGCTCTCCCCCTTTAGAAGAACGCTGATATGCAACAACATTTTTCCCTAATTTTTTGTTGTTTATTGTTACTATACAGTATCCTATTGGTTGTTTGTGCGTCGGGTCTGTTTCAGCATCGCCTCTTCTCATAACTTTCATGTTTGAAAGAATTTTTGATTCGTAGTCTATTTTTTTTGCTTCTTGAAATCCTTGAAAATAATTATCTCCAAGAAGAATGTCTCTTTCAACAACAATTATTTTTTGATCGTCTTTTGACATTTTAGTTTTGATAATAATTTATTCAACATTTACTAAATCCACAAGAAGCACATTTTTCACAGGTTTCTGTAAAAGTAAGAGTTTTTCCGCAACTTGGGCAAAGATTACCTGTTGAACCGTTTTTCTTTACACCGTTTCCATTTCCTTGAGTAATACTTTCTGGTTTTATATCCCCATTAAATTTTGCTTCATCGTTAAGAGTTTTTCTAAGTGCTCTTGCTATTGCGTCAGGAAGTGACCTAACTCTGTTTTCTCCCAAACCAACTTGGTTCTCTCCACCGATGCCTTCTAACTGATGTGCCACATACTCCACGGGAACGCCAGCCTTCAACGCGAGAGAAAGAAGTCTTCCATATCCCTCAGCAATTGCAGGCAAGTCTCCTCCACCCTTTCCAATACCAACAAAGGCTTCGTAGGGACGAACATCTTTTCCATGTCCATCTTTTTCCCAATTCAAAGTTACAAAAACATTCAAACCGAAAGGAGTTTCTTCTTTTTGTGTTAGTCCCCCCACAAACTCCGGCCTTGCTCTGCTTAAAGACGCAACAGCATTTTCTGTTAAATCTGGGTTATCAACTTTTTTCTCCAAACCACCCTTCCCATCACTTGGGCCTTTAACCTGCAAAGGTTGGTCCATTCTTGCGCCATCTCTGTAAAAAGTAATCCCTTTAATTCCTAAATCATAAGCCATAATAAAAGCATTTTCAACATCTTCAATAGTTGCATTGTTTTTGAAATTTGTTGTTTTACTTATTGAATCGTCTACATGATTTTGGACAATAGCCTGCATTCTTAAGTGGTCTTCCGGATTTATGTCATTTGCTGTTACAAAAATGTTTTTTATTTTTGAAAGTCTTTCCTGTCTTTTTGAAAATTCTTCTTCGCTTTCTGCAGCATACCTATAAATTTTGAACTCTTGCAACCCACCTTTTTCTTCAACCCACTTATGAAACTCTCCTTTTTCTTCTTCTGTTCTAAAAGGATTGTATTTCTCCAATTTTTCTTGAAGAACTGGATTAAACATTTCCGCTACTGTACCCTGGACTGTCGTTCTCGTGTAAGCTAAAGCAAATTCTGGCTCAATTCCTCCCGTTGTTTGTGCGGCAAAACCTGTAGTTCCTGTTGGCGCAAGAGTTCTTACGATAGCGTTTCTCTTAGGTTTTCCATTTTTATGATGACTGTATTTGAAGTTAGGGAATGCTCCTCTTTCTTCTCCAATTTTGAAGGATTCATCATCACTAACTTTTTCCCAAACCTTTAAAAGTTCGTCAACAAAATCTCTTGCTTCTTGAGAATTGTAAGGAAGTTCAAGTCGGTAGAGCATATTTGCCAACCCCATGAAACCAACTCCAATCTTCCTATTGCTTCTTTGAGTTTGAGCAATTTCTTCATTAGTAAAATAATTTTGGTCTATTGCATTATCTAAAATCTTTGTTATCAATCTTGTGTTTTCTTCAAATTTTTCAAAGTCTACCTCATATCCGGACCCAGTTTCAGATGTTCTCCTCAAAATTTTTTCAAGATTTTTGTGTCCTAAAACACAAGCCTCATTTCCTAGCAAAGGTTTTTCTCCGCAAGGATTTGTTGCCCTCAACTCGCCAACTCCTATTGGAAGGTTTACGTATCTTCCCGTTTCATCTTTCTCACCAACATAATCTCCAACAATCTTTTCTAAAGAATGAATTCCATCTCTTTGTCTAAGTTCATCCACAATTCTTATTGCTTCAGGATCTTTTTGCTCTAATAAAAATTCCTTAAAATGTCGAGGATGTGTTGGGTTATGGTCATTTATATGTCCAGTTATAATTGCCCCGGGCTCTCCGTTAAACCAGGCCCCAAATGCGAGATGCCTCAAAACCTTTTTTGCATCAAGATAAACAGTTCCATCTTTAACTTTTCCGATAACTCTGTATTTCTCATCAAGTCCCTCTGGCAACCACGGACTTAAAACATCAGTACCATTATCTGCAAGCAAAAGAGACAATACTGCCTTCTTATTCATTTTAGAGACTTCTGCAGCTTGTTTAATTTGTTCTTCACTGTAAAACTCTGGGACATGTGGTCTTAATGAAGGATTATAATGTGGATTTTTCAAAGGATAAAATCTTCCAGAATCATCATCACTTTTTGCTGCTTTCATAAAATCATGATCAATAGCGACAGAAATATTCGCTGCTGAAACGGTTCCATCACTACTTTTTGAGTAAATGAATTTTATTATATCCGGATGATTCCAGTCTAGCATAAACATATTTGCCCCTTCTCTTTTACCTCCTTGGTTCATAGCCTTTCCTAGTGCATGCGAATACATTGCCATAAAAGAAATAGGTCCATCCGTGATTCCTCCTGTGCCATGTATTGTTTCATTTGCAGGTCTTAGATCAGAAAAATTAAATCCCGTACCACCTATAGAAGCTTGAATAGACGCTGCATCCGCTAAAGTTTTGAAGATGCTCACTCTTGAATCGTGTATGTCTAAAACAAAACATGCAAGAAGTTGTTCTTTTATTTTCTTTTGTTGTTGTAATTCGTTTTTTAAATCTGGAGAAATTTCTGAACCGGAAAGTTTTTGTTCAAGTTCTTCTGCAACCAATTTGTGTCCTCCATTAGCCATGTAAGGAGTATTTGGAAATATTTCTCTATTGACAAATTTATAGAAAACTTCGGAAGTTAAACGAGGTGTTAATTCATGGTTTCCTTCGGCCAAACCATCAGCTGCCAACCTCGCCGCTCTGTAAAAAACCATCTGTGGAGTTTCAGTAAATTTTTTTGTCTTTGCATCCTTCTTTCCCCACTTGTCTAATAAAATTTTATAGTGACTCGCAGGCATTTGTCCGTCCCTGAGGCCATTGAGTGTTTCGGTTACAACATAATCAGGCATAACAGCAAGTTTGGACAAAACTCTCTCGCTATCATAAACATTCGCTCCTCCAACCGCAAATTTCTCTAGTAAAGGCCTTAAACTTTGGAGTGCTGCCTCTTTTTGATAACTTTCTTGTCCCCCTTTTTTTGTTGTATGTTTTGTCATTTACATTTCTCTCAATTCTCTTTTAAAATCTTTTATGTCCTGGAAGTCTCTATACACAGAAGCAAATCTTATGTACGCCACATTGTCAAGTTTCCTTATTTTCTTCATAACAACTTCTCCAATAAAAGAACTTCTAACTTCTTTTTTCCCATGTTTCATCAACTGTTCCTCAATTTCGTTTATCATTTTTTCAATATCTTCTTTTTTTACTGGTCTTTTCTCAAATGCTCTATAAATTCCTGTTTCAAGCTTTTCTCTTGAAAATTTTTCTCTGCGTCCATCCTTTTTTACAACATAAAGATCCCCACGCCCGATTTTTTCGTACGTTGTGAATCTCTTTTTGCATTTTAGACACTCCCTTCTACGCCTTACACCTTCAGATGAGCTCCTCTTGTCGGTTACTCTTGTGTTTTTCCCACAAAATGGACAGTTCATATCACATACAACCTGTTGTAGGTTACATATCTTTCTTTAACCACTGATTGTATAACCTTGTTTCCTTAGAAATAAATACTATTTAAAAGTTCCGAATTACTTTGTTGTGGTTACAGAATAAACAGAATAAAAATCTATTTTAAAATATATTCAGAACAGAAAATTAAATCTTAACTTCTTCTCTTAAAAGAACTTCCACCGCTTCTACTTGGACGACTTCCACCACCATGTCCACCACTTCTTCCTCTACTTTGGCCAGGCTTAGATGAACTTCTTCCAAATCTATTTCCACCTCGGCTGCTCCCTTCATTTCTACCTCTTCCATGAGAGTCTTCACGAGAACTACTATGTGAACTTCTTCCATAAGAGCTTCCACCAGCGCTTCTTCCATAAGAACCTCCGCCGCTTCCGCTACCACCACTTCTTCCTCCACTTCCGCTACCACCACCTCTTCCTCGACTAAAATTTCCACCGCTGCTTCCACCAGCGCTTCTTCCATAAGAACTTCCTTCACTGCTTCCACTACTTCTACTATCTCTATTTCCAAAACTTCTTCCTGAATTTGAAGAACCTCGACTAAAACCAGAACTTCCACCACTTCTTGAATGAAATCCTCCAGCACGTCTCCCCCCACTGTAACCACCTTGTCCTCCGCTGAAACTTCTCCCTCCGCCGAAGCTACGTCCTCCTCTTTCACCACGCTCACCTCTGTCATTCATCTGAACAAAAACAGTTTCAAACTTTGGAAGTTCTAATTTTTTTATTTTTAAATTGTCATATCTGTTTGCTTTTCTAAAATTTTCGTAGTCTCTTTCAGCAAGAATTGTTATTGCTTTTCCATCTTTTCCAGCACGTGCCGTTCTTCCAATTCTGTGTGTGTATTCATCTTCTGTTTTTGGAAATTCGTAATTGTAAACATGAGAAACTCCCTTTATATCTAAACCTCTAGCAGCAACGTCGGTACAAACCAAAATAAACTTCTCACTTCTGTGGAAATGTTCTAAGATACGAGTTCTTTTTGCTTGGTTTAAATCTCCGTGAAGTGCCTCTGCATCAAATCCTTGTTTTCTTAAATTACCTGAAACCAAATCTGCGTTCCTTTTAGTGTTACAGAAAATCATTACCAACTTTGAGTTCTCTTCCCTAAGCAAATGGACAAGGAGTGAAAACTTCTGATTTGAAGGAACATCATAAAAAAATTGCGTAAGTTTCGTAGGATCAACATTATGCTCGGCAGAAACTTCTTTTGGCTCATTCATATATCTTTTTGAAATTTTAGCAATTTCATCAGAAATTGTTGCAGAAAACAATAAAGTTTGTCTGTTCTTTGGACACAGGTGCACAATGTCTGTAACATCGTGGATAAAACCCATATCAAACATTCTGTCTGCTTCATCTAAGACAAGTATTTTTATTTTTGAGAGATTTATCGTCTTTCTCGAGATGTGGTCCAGAATTCTTCCGGGAGTTCCAACAACTACTTCTGCTCTTTCCAAACCATCTATCTGTGGACCTATTGCGACACCGCCATAAACAGTTATTATTTTTAGTGGATTGTACTTTGCGAATGATTTTATTGATTTTGAAATCTGTTCTGCTAATTCTCTTGTCGGTGTAAGCACCAAAGCCTGTAAACCACCTGCAACTTTTACTTTATCAATAATCGGAACTCCAAAAGCAAGCGTTTTTCCAGAACCCGTAGCACTTTCCCCTATAACATCATCCCCAGCTAACGCTAAAGGAATTACTTTCTCCTGAATTTCTGTAGGTTCGCTAAATCCCATTTCTTTAAGTCCCTTCAACAAATTTGGATTTAACCCTAGTACTTTGAACTTATCCATACTTTTCAGAATGAAAAATCCCTTTTAAGCTTTGCTTATGATGCACCCCAAGTTTTTATTTAAGTCTAGAAAAATTTTATCTAATTTACAACAAGATTTCCAGTCATTTCGCTATGTCCCGTACCACAGAAAACATGACAACGGAATGTGAAAGTTCCTTTTTTATCTGCAACGAATTGAACTGTCTTTTGTTCTCCAATAGGCAAGTTTTGGCTTACTCCAAATTCAGGAATAGAGATTCCGTGTGCTACGTCAATGCTCGTTATGTGAAGTATAACAGTATCCCCTTCATTAACTTCAATCAAACCAGGCTGAAATGCGAATTCGTTTGCAGTCATAGTGAACTCTTTCGTCTTCCCAGAATCAGATGGAATTTGTGCAGTTGTTTGTCCTGTTATTGAATTAGCGCCACCATTGTCCAAAATCTTAACAGTATTTCCACTTCCACCACTACCAAAGAACATAAATGCAACGATACCTAAAGCAACAAGAACCATTCCAACAATCACAGCAATTTTCATTCCTTTTTTAAGAACTTCCGCCTTATAAATTTTATGAAATGACTCTTAGTGTGCGAGACCAGGACATATGTCCTAGGCAAAACCGAAAATTAGTTCGCTGATG